>CAYNKF010000070.1:0-9048 GCA_964397705.1 uncultured Balneolaceae bacterium
AGGGCACTCCTGATAAATATCCTCAACTATTTCATGAACCTTACAACCGGATTTTGCTAACGAGTCCTTAGTAAATGAAAAGAGCTCATCACTATCCGTTTTAAAATATATTATACCCTCAGGTTCTAATACTTGCTGATAGATCTTAAGAAATTTTGGACCCGACAATCGATTATTTCTATCTGAAAAACGAGGATAGGGATCGGGAAAAGTAATCCAGATATCATTCACCTCATTAGGGGCGAAATATTCATTTAAATGATCAATATATATCCGCAGAAATCGGACATTATCAAGTTCTTCTTCCAGTGCCTGTTTGGCTCCTTTCCAAATTCTATCACCCTTTATATCAATCCCGACAAAGTTTTTATCAGGATTGCCTCGTGCCAATTCTAATGTATAAGCTCCCTTCCCACAAGCCAGTTCTAAGATAATCTGATTATCGTTTTCAAATATATCAGAGTGCCAACGTCCCTTTGGTTTTTGGGATGCTGGCTCTTGAAAGTCGGTAAGTTCCAGCGTATTCGGGAATTCTGTTACCTCTTTAAATTTTTCCAGCTTGCCCTTACTCATCCTGAATAGCGAAAAAATATAGTGTTAGAAATACTTTTAGGGTGCAAGTCTGAAAATATTCCATTCAGCGCCTGATTTTTCATAGCATATACGGTCGTGCATTCTGCTTTTGCGTCCCTGCCAAAACTCTATCCGCTGCGGCCGCAAGAGAAATCCTCCCCAAAAGTCAGGTAAAGGGATTTCCTGATCCTCAAATCTTTGTCTAATCTCACCAAATCGTTTTTCCAGTTCTTCTCTTGAGCTAACTTTGCTACTTTGTTTTGATGCCCAAGCTCCCAATTGACTCTCTCTGGGTCGCTGAGTAAAATAATCCTCTGATATTGATCGGCTTAACTTTTCAACCTTTCCTTCTATGCGAACCTGCCTTTCCAAAGGGGCCCAATAAAAACATAAGGAAGCATGAGGATTCTCATTTAACTCTTGCCCTTTTCTACTGCCGTAATTTGTATAAAATTGAAAACCAGCTTCATCCACCCCTTTCAATAAAACTATGCGTGATGATGGTTTTCCCTGCTTGGTAGCGGTAGAAAGAGTCATAGCATTAGCATCCAGAAGATCAGCAGAAAAGGCTTGCTCAAACCACTCAGTAAACTGATCTATGGGATCCTCACAAACCTCTGATTTTGCCAATACCTGGTGAGAATACTCTCGCCGTAATTCTGCTATCCTTTTTTTAGATTGGCTATCTTCAGACATGGTAAATACTATCCGTCAAAATATTCGGGAGCTTTTCCTTTTTTCCACTTGATATTACAGCCCAAGCTTGGCTTTTGATCTTCTTTCACTTCCCCATCAAAAAGTAGATCAGCCGCTTCGCGAATATCATTGCCCGTAACCGGCTTGTCGTTACCCGGACGACTGTCATCAAATTGTCCGCGATAGACCAGTTTATCATTTTCATCAAACAAGTAGAAGTCAGGCGTACAAGCAGCCTGATAAGCTTTTGCAACTTCTTGTGTGCCATCATACAAATAAGGAAAGGAAAATTGCTTCTCGCGAGCTAAGGAAGCCATCTTAACCGGACTGTCATCGGGATAATTTTCGACATCATTGGAGCTTATAGCAACAACCCCTATTCCTTTCTGCTGCAAGTCTCTGGCTGCAATAACAAATTCATCGAGGATATGCTGTACAAAAGGACAGTGGTTACACATAAATACCACCAATAATCCCTTGGCATTGTTAAAATCATCAAGGGAAACCAATTGATTGTTTACCGTATCAAATAATTTGAAATCTGGTGCTTCTGTTCCAAGTTCCATCATTGTAGAAGGAGTGTCAGACATAGCGAAATAGTTATTTTGATATTTACTTTGTTTTCAGACTGAACCTACAAAATTTTGCTGTTTTATGTTCAGTGAATATATACGAAATGAAAGGGAAAATGAATAAAAAAAGCCCGATACCTGCATAACAAATCAGGGCTGTAATAATTTATAAAAATCCTGTTCGCAGATATCGGGCTATAGGTACTATCTCTGATAATTTAAACGGATATGTACATATAATGTTGCAATTAAAATAACCTCAACTGTCCTTCTTGAGGCCGTTGAAAATATTTTGTCGAAAGCTGCAGCTCTTTCTTGTTCAAACCCAGTTTTTCAGCATTAATTTTAAACATGTTTCTTATCTGGCTTGCAAATTCGCCCTTGCCATGAAAACGTTCACCAAATTCACTTTCGTTTAATTTGCCATCCCTGATATCACGTATTCTATTCAATACCTTTTCTTTTCGATCGGGAAAATGTTGTTCGAGCCATTCTCCAAATAGATCTTTTACGCTATAAGGCAGCCTTATAATTGTGTAAGCCGCATGTGTAGCTCCTGCTTCTTTCGCTCGTTTCAAAATTTTCGGCCCCTCATGATCAGTTAATCCCGGTATAATCGGTGCTACATTAACGCCCACTGATATCCCCCGCTTCGACAACTCTTCAATGGCCTTAAGCCTCCGGTTGGGCTGTGATGTTCGAGGCTCCATAGTACGGGCTAACTCTCGATCCAGCGATGTAATTGACAGCGTTACATGAACGGCATCATATTTTGCAAGCTCTTCCAAAAGATCAATATCACGGGTAACTAAGTAATTTTTTGTGATGATCCCCACCGGGTTACGCGCCTCGGCAAAAACTTCCAGACAGCTTCTCGTAATTTCCAGTTTTCTTTCCACAGGTTGAAAAGGATCGGTAACACCGCTCAAAGCAATAGGTTCGGGATTCCATTTTGTGGAAGCAAATTTGGATCTCAGTTTTTCTGCAGCATCATATTTTACCATTATCCGGGATTCAAAATCGAGTCCGGCTGAAAACCCTAAGAACTCATGGGTAGGACGCGCGTAGCAATATATGCATCCATGCTCACATCCCCGATATGGATTTAACCCATAAGTAAATGGTATATCCGGGCTGTCGTTTTTGGATAGTATCTCTTTCGTATCATCAGGAATAAGTTTGGTGTCCTGAGCGGGTTTTTCTCCCGATTCCTCATCAAGATCATAATCGATATACTTTCCCTCAAAGCGATTTGCTGGGTTGTCTGAAGCCCCACGACCCCGAATGGGATTTTTTTCGTTCTGGTGCATCGCAGTACAAGCTTTAGGTTATATCAACAATATATTTACAAATATAACATCTACAATGACAGCATTGTGTCATTGAACTCCATAATCCCAAAATAAAAATGCCCGATCAAAAATCGGACATCTAAAACGAATTATATCTTACAGGTCGATTTCAGTACAGTCGACATCCGAGGCTGTTATCCCCCTTCCCTGCCAACAAACCTTTTCTTGTTCGTCACTAATGTATCCAACCTCATTTTCAGTATCCCAATTGATAACGGTGGTAGAATTGATAACCATTTCATGAACCGATGCATTTTTACTGTAATTAATTATGCCATCGCTTTCACCCTGCTCATTATAAATGGTTATTTCGATTGAACTTTCGCTGTCATCAACAACTTCCCAGATCGATTCAAGGAGTAACTGCTCAGAACCGGTATCATTAAAAATGGTATTTAAGTTCCAGTATCCCTCACTTCCATCATTATTAGCAAATCCGGAAATCATATTATAATCCTCAAAACTCATCTCCTGAGAATCAAGAGATAAAAACATATCCCAGAATACACCATTCGATACCTCTTCTGCTGTTAATCGCACGGCTGCTTCGGTACCCTGGTAAGTCAAAGTATAACTCCATTCCCAGATCCCATCATTAAAAGTTGCCTCTATACCCTGTACTTCCTGGAAAAACGGCTGATAGACCTGCGACATACTCGATAACATGCTAAAGCCCATTACCACACTCTGTGCAGAATTAAATGCTGCTGACGAAGCAGTAGTGGTATTCTCTTTGTTCGTTGTTTGGAAATAAGAAACATCCGGCTGAGCATCCGCAAGACTTGGTATAGCTGGCGCTTCGCCAACATCCGGACCATCAGAACTCGTGCTATCACCACAGGCCGATAGGCCAACTACTAATCCAATAACTAATATAAATTTAAAATATCTATACATGTTGTTCCCCTCTTAAATTAAGTTTTTGTTCAACTTATTATACGAGATCATTGACACAGTCAGTTCAACGATCTTCTATTATATACTCTTGTCTAACAAAGATGATCCCGGGGAAGTAAAATTATTGGAATATTTCTTATGCTCTATATACTGTTTTAACATTAACGAATTCTTTGATGCCAAAGTGTGATAACTCACGACCATAGCCCGATTCTTTGATACCACCAAATGGCAATCGTGGATCAGACTTCACATATGAATTGACAAAACAGCACCCAGCTTCTAACTCATAAGCAGCAATTTCCTCTGCACGTTGAAGGTCTTCAGAAAAAACAGCTGCTCCTAATCCATAATCACTGTCATTGGCTATATCAATGGCTTCACGAGTATCTTTCACTTTGATAACTGATGCCACCGGGCCAAAAAGTTCTTCCCCATAAGCAGGCATACCCTTTGAAATTTCGGTAAGAATTGTTGGCGGATAGTAAAACCCTTTCCTATTTGGTACAGATCCTCCGAGAATACACTCCGCTCCCTTTGCTACACTTTCTTGGACTTGATCATGCAGCTCATCGCGCAAATCTTCTCGCGCCATTGGACCTATATCTGTGGCACTGTTAAAAGGATCTCCAACTTTTTTCTCATTCATCATATGAAATACCGCTTCGATGAATTCGTCATAAATATCTTCAACAGCAATTAGCCGTTTAGCTGCAACACAGCTCTGTCCACTGTTAATTAGACGAGAAGTAACACAGATTTCAGCTGCCTTTTCCACGTCGGCATCATCCAGTATGAGATAAGGATCGCTTCCACCAAGTTCGAGTACTGTTTTCTTTAGCACACTTCCTGCCGTTGATGCCACTGCTTTTCCAGCACGAGTGCTTCCCGTTAATGTAACAGCTGCTATATTCGGATTTTTAATTAAATTTTGAGTCTGCTCTACATCTGCAATTACGGTTCGGAAAAGGTCATCGGGAATTCCGGCCTCGCGCATTAAATCTTCAATAGCCAGTGCACATCCGGTTACATTAGGTGCGTGTTTTAAAATTACTGCATTACCTGCCATCAGTGCCGGAGCACCAAAGCGAAAAAGCTGCCAGAAAGGAAAATTCCACGGCATTATCGCAAGTACTGTTCCCAATGGATTAAAAGTAACATAACTTTTACTTCCATCGGACTTTATAGCTTCTTCCTCAAGAAAAACCTTGGTATTATCTGAATAGTAATTACAGACCCAGACACATTTTTCGATCTCAGACTTTCCCTGGGCCAGTGGTTTTCCCATCTCACGTGCCATTAATTTGGCATACTTTTCCTTATTCTCTTCCAATAATTCTGCAGCTCGCTGCAATAATAAGCTTCGCTCATAAAATGAATTACGACGCCACTTTTCCTGGGCCATTGCCGCATCTTGGGCAATAGCGTCCAATGCATCATCATCCATTTGGTCATACTCTTCGATAAACTCTCCGGAAGCAGGATTAATCGTTTTCATAATGGTAGGTATTTTTCTGTGGATAATTCAGTTTTAATAACTCCAGATGTATTTTTCACTTTCTTTATTTAAAATAAAAAAGGCCCGTGAAGAACACGAGCCTTTTTCATATTTACTTTGCAACAATTAAACCTACTACTCATTGCAGGTTATATCTTGAAAATTCTCGTCCCAGCAAGCCTTATTGCCGTTATTATATTCGGGAGCGATAATATATCCAGCTTCGTTATCTACATTAATCTGGATAGTTGTTTCTTCATCTTCGCTGCTGTCATGATAGGTAGCAGTTTTTAAGGTGCCGTCAAAGGTGTAATCGATATAATCACCCTTATTGCCATTGCGATCAGAGCTGACATCCAATCGTAGTTGAACATCATCCTCCCCATTCACCGTCCATTCAATACGTGATACTTCCTCCTTATTTGCTGTATCCTGCAAACTGTAGTACGTCCAAACTCCCTCCGTCTCATCAGAATTTGTTGTTCCGCTAAAAAAGAGATGATCTTCTAATCCCAATTGAGAGTTAGTAACAAAAAATTGCCAATTGACCGTATTTTCACCTTCACGAGACCCTACAAGACGAACGCCAAAGGTTTTTCCGTCGGTTGATTTTGAAAAGCTCCATTCCCACTGCTCATCCTCATTCAGCTCGGCATCAGCATTTTTTGCAGCAGTTAATAATGCCCTGGGAATTGCCAGATTAAACTCGATGGCCGCTTTCATTAAGAATGCGGTAGAAACGGCACGCTGAAAATTATCAGAAGATTCAACCTGAGGTTGTGTTTTCTCCTGCTGACTTTCAAAGTCGGAAAAGTCAGCTTCCATGGATTGTACAGGCGGTAATTTTGGGGGCTCATCATTAACAGAGGCAGGGTCATCATCGCATGAAGATATTAATAACGAAATGCACAAAATACTGATTAACGAAATTACAAAATAGAGTCTACGCATAGTCATCAATTATATTCCTGGTTAACATTTCCTTTTACCTGTTTTAAAAGAAAATGTTCACATCTCCTTGGAAAATTTCTGTACACTTTTATTTATGTCTTGTAACGTTTCTCTAAGATGATTTTCCTCAATAATCAATGGTGGTGCCAAACGCACCAACGTATCAGAATGGAGCGTCCATCCTAAAATAATCCCTTTATCCATGCACTCTTCCACTACCTTTTGGGTTAATTCACGATTTTCCAGCTCCATCCCCAACATCGCTCCGATGCCGCGAACTTCTTTAATTCCGTCAGCAGTCAATTCTTTTCGAACAATGTGCTCAATTTTTATGGCCTTATCACCATAGTCACCAGATAGCAATTCTGATAACGTAGCATATGCCGCAGCACAGGAAACGGGATGGCCTCCAAAGGTAGTTACATGATTAAGCGGCGGATCGTGCTTAAATGATTCAAATATCTCGGAGGAAGAAACAAAAGCACCCATCGGCATACCACCGCCCATCGCCTTAGCCAAACACATAATATCGGGTTCCACTCCATAACCCTGGAAAGCAAACAGCGAACCCGTACGATAAAAACCTGTCTGTATTTCGTCGAAAATAAGGAGTGCACCAACATCATCACAACGCTTGCGCACCGCCTGCAACCACTCTTTTTGAGCCGGGATGATGCCACCCTCTCCCTGAATGGGCTCCATAATTACGGCTGCCGTTTCTTCGTCGATGGTTTGCAGTCCGTCATAACTGTTAAAGTCTAGAAAATAGACATCAGGGAGCAGCGGCAGGTATGGATCGCGATAAACATCTCTGCCTGTGACACTTAGCGAGCCGTGAGTATCTCCGTGATATCCATGGTTGAATCCCACAAATTTATGTCGCCCTGTATGTTTTTTGGCCAGTTTAAGTGCTCCTTCATTAGCCTCAGTACCACTGTTTACAAAATATACACGATCCAGTGAATTGGGCAGTTGTGAAGTAAGCAGCTCAACATATTGCGACTGCGGCTCTTGGATAAATTCGCCATAAACCATCACATGAAGATGACGATCAACTTGACGCTTTACCGCTTCAACAACTTTAGGATGACGGTGTCCCAGACTACTCACCGCAATACCGGAAATAAAATCTACATATTTATTTCCGTCGGTCGTGTATATAAACGGACCCTCTGCCCTTTCAATTTCTAACCCCATGGGCGCGTCGCTGGTCTGGGCAACATGTTCGTAAAAAGAATCTTTGATACTCAAAACGAAATATTTATGTCATCAAGAACGAATGATTGGAAGTAAAGTACATTAATTTTTATTCCATTTGGAAATCAGCTCTTTAAATTCTGACTGTAGTTCTTTCGTCCTATCTTTTGCATACCATTTATGCAGTTTCTTCGCCCATTCTTCTTTGCTGATACTTTCATCATTTTTCCATTCCATAGCTTTTTCCTGGGCTGCTTCAGGTCGCGGCCCCCATGTACCAACTTCTTCAAGCGTTTCCGCATCCAGACAAATTAGCTTGGGAATAGAACGACCACCATTGGTCAAATACGCATCTATAATCTCCAGATGCTTATCTCGAAGAATAAACTTTACATCAATATTATCGGATTCATTGGCAATCTTTACAATAGCCGGAATATTCTGAGCGGCGTCTCCACACCACGCCTCTGTTAACACCAACCAAATCCACTTTTCATCAAGCTCATTTAGCTTCTTAGCCAGTGAATCAGTAAGCTCTACTCGCTTATCAAGGCGATTCATTCGCTGCACATTCATTTTGGTATAATGAACCATCTCCTCGGAGTGATTATCTCCGGTAGTTTTATCCTGCTGCAACAGCTCATCAATCATTTGACGATATTTGTCATAATCCATCGCCTCATTAATAATTTCCGGTGTAATGACACTTTCTGCAATACTTTCCATACTGTCTGTAGATTTGAAAATTAACGTTGTATCTAAAGATGATATTGGTTCTTAAATTCTTACTGTTATAACAAATAGCCTACGTAAGATATTCCATCATTTTTGAATGCTTCAATATTATGGCTGCCACAAGAAATAATACAAATGCCATCGACGTACCGTACTTAATTCGCATGACTTTGCTATAATCTTCGCTTTTTATTGATAAACCTTCTAGCAAAACAAAAACAATGAGCCCGACGATAACTCCAGTCCCACCGAATAAAATAGCAACCCAAAAATCAGCTATCCCTATAGCCAAACTTACCAAGATTAACCCGATTAAAAATGCTGTTATAAAAAATCGAGTTACCCCTTTCTTGCCATATTCTACAGCAAATGTGCGATCACCGCGACTATGATCTTCCTCTATTTGATAAATTTGCGATATGGGATACAGACTTAATAACATCAATGTGACTCCGGCAGAGGCAACCCAAACAGGCATAGTAACCACATCATTGCCAGCAGCCAAATAACCTAGTAATACTGAATTAAATCCTGAACTTACTCCTATTGCTATGAGACTCTTTAGAGGAGAACTTTT
>CAYNKF010000071.1:0-9005 GCA_964397705.1 uncultured Balneolaceae bacterium
CAGACTGCTCAGACTCCAAAAACGAACGAAAAAGATCGGGCAACAGGTCGGCTCCCTTTTCGCGAACCAGCCGACCAATAAATGATATGGTAGGATATTGGGGATCCAGGCCAAACTCTTCGCAAAGCACCTTCTTATTCTTACGCTTGCCGTCAGCCGTTTTACGTTTATTGTAAGAATGGGCAATCATCGGATCATTATCCGGATCCCATACATTAGTATCAATGCCATTGATGATACCGCGTGACTTCTGCTGCTCATCTTGAAACAGCCATTCCAAACCATTGCTGTTATATGACAACTCCTTCATATAAGATTCGGAAACGGTGGTTATCTGCCAGCAGGTTTTAAGTCCCGCTGCAAGACAGTTTAATTTACCATCCCAATCGAGCAGGCCAAAGTTATGATTATCAAAATCCGGCAATAAATGAGCTTTTCCTCTATGAAAGGCGCCGTGATACTCCGCGTTGTGCACAGTAAGTACCGTAGGTATATGTTTTAGGTCATCATATCGATAACACTCAGTAAGCATAAATGGCACCAGCCCGGTATGGTGATCATGACAATGCAGAAGATCGGGTTTTGTTTTCA
This sequence comes from uncultured Balneolaceae bacterium, assembly GCA_964397705.1. Taxonomy (GTDB): domain Bacteria; phylum Bacteroidota; class Rhodothermia; order Balneolales; family Balneolaceae; genus Fodinibius. Next base: position 592 of record CAYNKF010000071.1, read on the forward strand.
TCTCGTTAAACCAATCTAACACGGCAATTTGAAAACTGGCAAAACGCTCAAAATCATCCCAATAGCCATTACCTGTATCGGCATCAGTATATACGCCGGGACGATCGAACCGACCGGGAATATCTACCACATATAACGGAAATCCGAGCGTATCTTCCGTCTCGCGCTCGATCGAAAAATCAAAATGCCAGTCACCCATCGGTGCATTACCTTGGAATACTGTTTTAAATGTATGATTCGCTACCCATTCATTGGCATATTTAGGCATTACCACTGAAGCCTCGGCCAATTCTTTGTTAAGATACTTTGGCAGTGCACCAACCACATCTGCCAATCCCCCAACTTTAGCAACAGGATAACATTCAGCGCTTAGATGAAATATTTTCATTGTAATGTAGAGTTATAAATAAACTATAAGACTAATTATAGAGCTATATTACCGCAATTAGATTATGTTGAAATAATCAAAACTTTATGCTTCAATCAAAATCTTTCTTTATCTGAAACTTTATCATACTTTCAGTGAAAAATAATCATCAACCACATATATGGCTGTAATTGAAGTAAACAATATTTCAAAGTCTTTTGGCAATACAAGAGCTGTTGACAATGTGAGTTTTGAAATCCCTAAGGGACGCATTTTTGGGTTACTCGGTCCAAATGGGGCCGGTAAAACAACCGCTATCCGCATTATTAATCATATCCTTATTGCCGACAGTGGTACAGTAACCATCAACGGCTATCCCGTAAGTTCAAAGACACAAAGCATGATAGGCTACATGCCTGAAGAACGCGGACTGTATAAGAAAATGAAAGTGGGTGAACAACTAATCTACCTTGCACAACTCAAGGGACTCTCTCATGAGGAAGCCAAAAAGAAAATTCGCTATTGGCTCGATCGATTTGAAGCTGCTGAATGGTTCGATAAAAAAGTCGGTGAACTCTCAAAAGGAATGTCTCAGAAAATTCAGTTCATCGCGACGATTGCACACAATCCCGACATCTATATCTTTGACGAACCTTTCAGCGGTCTTGATCCTATTAATAGTGAAATGCTCAAGGAGATCGTTATTGAACTGCGCGACAACGGTAATACCATTTTATTTTCGACGCACCGCATGGAACAAGTCGAACAGATGTGTGACGATATATGCCTTTTTAACAATGGTAAGGCTGTGTTAAACGGAAACCTGCGTGAAATAAAACAACGTTACGGAAAGAACACCATCAATATCGAGTTTGAAGGAAATGATGCTTTTCTCGATGAACTTAAAGATGTACGTATCAACAATCGATCAGCCAATTACGCCGAAATTCGAGTACTCAACGGCCAATCCATGCAGGATATCCTTGAAAAAGCCATGAATCACGCCGAAATTTATAAATTTGAGCGCGTTGAGCCTTCTCTTACCGAAATCTTTATCTCCACTGTTGGCGAAGATAATATTAACCCAAAAGAATTAAGCTAATTCATGAGTTTGCGTCAGATTTTACTCGTACTCAAGCGGGAATACATCACCCGCATCCGTTCTAAAGCCTTCATCCTTGCAACGGTTTTAATTCCACTGGGGATGGTTACCTTTTTTGGCATTGTAATAGGGATATCATTGTGGGATTCCGATACTGAACAGACCATCGGCATAGCCGACAAAACCGAAGTGCTTTATCCCCGCTTGCAAGAAATCGCTCCCGACCGCTATAAAAATTTATCCGATCTGGCCGAAGATTCTTTGCAGGCATTAGTCCAACAAGAAGAAATCGATGGGTTTATCGTTCTTGATGAAACGCATATTGAAGGACAAAATGATCCGGAATTCGTATCCAGCGGCAGTGGCGGACTCAAACTACAAAGTACCCTGCGTACTGATTTGCGCGAAGTTATTCGTAATGAACGACTGGCCCGGGCAGACGTGTCTGAAGATGTTCAGAAGATTTATGAGAGTGATATTACCCTGACAACGACAAAACTTACCGAAACCGGGGAAGAAACCGAAGATGATACCGGATTTTTAACTATTGTTGGTTTCATTATGGGTGCCATTATTTTTGGTGCAATTTCTGGATACGGCGGCCTCATAACGCGAAGCGTCATCGAAGAGAAAACCAATCGCATTATTGAAGTTATTGCCTCATCAGTAAAACCCATCGAGTTACTTTTTGGAAAATTAGCAGGAATAGGGGCTTTAGCGCTCACTCAAATGACTTTTTGGGTCGCTTCTCTCCTGGGACTTGCGGCAGCGGCAGGACCGCTAGCCGGAATATTTCTCACCGAGCAAATGTCAAATATGCCAGATACGCCCCAAGCAGCACAAGCCCCACAAGGTATTGATCCCGAAGCATTTTCAATCCCCACCATTGACACTTCGCTGATTATCTACTTTGCCATCTTTTTTATCCTCGGATACCTGATATACGCTTCTATTTTTGCAGCCATTGGCTCAGCCGTAGATTCAGAAGCAGACACTCAACAGTATATGCTTCCTGTAATGGTTCCGATTTTTGTAGCCTATATCATTATGTTCCAAACGATGAACAATCCCGATGGCACGCTTTCAGTCATTGGCTCACTGATACCCTTCTGCACGCCCATCGTGATGATTACCCGTATTGCCATTACAGATGTCCCCTTTTGGCAAATATCGCTTTCCATTTTGTTAATGATCGGTACCTTCTTGGGAACAATGTGGCTTAGCGCTAAAATATACAGCGTGGGAATACTCAGTTATGGCAAGAGCACCAGTTGGAAAGAACTCATGAAATGGGTTCGGCAGGGATAGATTTCGTATTGAGTTATAAGCATTAAGTAACCTCCGTTATGTTAACCTTCTGAAAATACCCCAAGATACGTTGCTCCTCATATAACCAGTTACTTCTTACGTAAAAGCAACGTATCATTTGGGGAAACCAGAGAGATTAATATCACTAACCATACCTCACAAGATTTGCTGGATCTTATTATGCACCCGCGCATCATATTCATCCTGAAGGTAATCAGATAAAAATTCCCGTATTTCATCATTTAGATTACGCTCCAGTCCCTGCACAACGAGGAAACGAATGCGTGGATCAGCCTCTTCAAATAGCTCTTCTGCACGCGACAACCAATTTGATGCTGCATGATCATGCTGAATTAAAATCTGCAGCGCCTCACTCCGGATATCATACGAATACTGACTTTCTGTAAACAGGTTGGCTTGTTCTACAGCATCTTCAATCTGTCCTACATTAGCTAACTGCTTGATACTAAAAACAGATCGTCGCCCCACGGTATCTGCCTGAACAACCGATTCCACAAATCCGCTGAATGATTCCTCCGCCATCACCACCGTCAATACTTGCGTAGCCTTTTTGAACATCGGAAATTCATCAGCTCGCTGTGCTACTGTCTGCACCGTATTAACAACTGTACTATTCTGAGGATAATTTTGCAGCGCCATTAATCCGGCTTCACGAATAACCTGATGATCACTTTTCAGTGCATCCAAAAATACTTGCTCAGTACCGGATGCTCCTTCCGTGATATCTGCCATAGACAAAAGCAGTCCCGCCTCCACTTCGGGCTCAAGATCCCGTTTCATAAAATCCTGAATAGCCAGCTGAAGGTCCGGATTGTCGCTGTGATATCCCAGTTTACGTGCAGCTTTTGCCCGTTCCTGAACCGTTTCACCGTTTCGAAGTTCGTCAATCAAAAATGACGATGGTTTAAACTCATCGAGTTTCAGCGTTGGGTACTCTTCATAGGATAATTGAAGATTATTAATCGTTGGCTGAACCTGTAATACAATGGAATCTTCCTTGCCGGTAAATGTTACTTCCGAGGTATCAACGTTCCCGGGATATTCGGCATATGCTTTTATTGTTGTGAGTTCTCCGAAATAACCCTCTGTAGCCTCAAACCGAAGCTTTAGCGTTCCATCCTCCTCATACAAATCGTAATACACCTTATAGGAAACCGAATCGGTTCGAGACAATGCTTCCGAGGTATCAAAAGAAAATTGCGGACGGTCAAACAGTGGTTGACCGATATGATCGTACCAAAAATTCGCATAATCTTTCCACCTGATTACCCCGCCAAGATCTTGCATATTGCTAAGGGAGTCCCGCATAAATGCGGTTACAGATTCATTTTGCCAATCCAAAATTCCCTTTTGCCAGCTATTCCATCGCTCCGACCCAAACTCTTGGTAAATCGATCCCGCAAAATCTTTAGGCTGATCTTTCCTGCTCAACATACTGCTGTCCGGCATGAACTCCTGGAACAATAACGTCTGACTCAGCGTGATGGCATCGGCTTGAATCCACTGCCGTTCACGCTGCTGGACTCCAAACCACTGGCCGATTATGCCTCTCATCAACTGCATATCTAAATCACCACTATTCTTATACAAAAATATGGTCGACGCTCCCCACGATTTTGTCTCTCCGTTGTGATCTTCCAATAGGAGAATATGCATCTGTTCAAAAGGGTATTTCCGCTGCAGTTTTTCCTCTACGGACCTCAGATAATCTTCCGCACTCCGTAGCAATGCTTTTGGATCCGTTTCATTGACCAATGGTCTTTCTACAGCCAAATTTATCTTCTTGTCCCCATAACTGGTAGATTTGTTTTTAAAACCTCCGATTGCAAATGCCAAGCTGGAAGCAGGGACCTCTTTTTGTGATGCAAACTGATAACGCATAGCATCCACCGAAAGCACCTCTTCGCCGACTTTTGCTCCCGTAGCCCAGACCTGTACACCCGACGGAACTGAAATATTAAATGTCGTTTTCAGCGTTACCTGCGGATGATCAACGATAGGAATCCAGTGGCGTTGAGCTCGCGGTAGCTGGGAACTCCACATCGTTTCATTCCCATTTTGTAACACGCCAAACTGTGGTCGTCCGGAATACCGAATATTTACTTCATATTGCGAACCCACTTGAGTAGAATCATCTACAAGAACAAACAGGGAATCATTTTGGAGAGAAAAGTCCGCCGCTTCCCCATCTACTGAAACATTACTGATATCCAAATGAGATGCATATAACGTCAGTGTATCAGCTCCACTAATATTTGCCTTAACTCTATATTTCGCTTCTCCATCAATACGCAGGTTTTGAGGCTGGACACCCAAGCTAAGCTCTAAGCTAAGAAAGTCGAAATCCAATTTTGGATAAGGTTCATGATCAAAAGACTGGGCCTTTACATCAGGCACCGTCACCATCATCAGAGTCATAAAGCCAGCCAAAAAGAGAGCATGAAGAAAGGAATTGATACAATTTCTAAGCATGAGCGATATCAAGTTAAATATTTAAAAGTCACTTCTAATTTTTTGTTACACAATAATGTAACGCAATAATATAAGGAGTCTTACACTTTCCGATAAATCTAAGTGAAGCTTTTTTAATTTGTTCCATCAGCTGTAAATGATTAGTCATTTATTTCTGTTATGCAGATGTGCAAAAAGTTTAACGCTAAATTATTTTCTTATGGGCTCTATGAAAGCAATGCAAGTATCAGAACCGGGTTCCGATTTTGAACTCGTTGAAAAAGACATTCCTACTCCATCGTCGGATGAAGTTTTAATAAAGGTTCAAGCATGCGGCATATGTCACAGCGATGCCTTCGTTAAGGACGGAACCATGCCGGGTATTGAATATCCGCGAGTGCCGGGACACGAAGTGATCGGAACTATTGAATCAGTAGGCAGTAACGTATCAGAATGGAGCGAAGGTCAACGCGTTGGTGTTGGCTGGCATGGCGGACATTGCCACGAATGCGAAGCATGTCGCAAGGGTGATTTCATCAATTGTGAAAATGCCCGTGTAACAGGGCTTAGCTTTGACGGTGGTTATGCTGAGTATATGACGGCTCCTCAAAATGCGCTCGCTGCCGTGCCTGAATCACTGGATTCCGCCGAAGCAGCCCCCCTGCTTTGTGCAGGAATCACCACTTTTAATGCGCTTCGTAACAGTGATCTAAATCCCGGTGATCTGGTGGCCATTCAAGGCATTGGCGGTCTTGGTCACCTGGGCGTACAGTATGCTCATAAATTTGGATGCGAAGTTGTGGCGCTCTCACGCGGTACCGACAAGAGGGAATTGGCTTATGGATTAGGCGCCGATCACTTTATTGATACCGAAACCACTGATGCAGCAGAAGAATTACAAAAACTTGGTGGAGCCAAAGTTATACTCGCTACAGCTCCTAACAGTGATGCCATTACTTCTGTTATTAACGGGCTCGGTACTGATGGCACGCTGATGATTGTAGCTGCTACCGGTGAACCGGTTGAGGTAAGCCCGTTTCAATTAATCATGGGACGTAAATCCGTTCGCGGTTGGCCCAGTGGTACGGCTAAAGATTCAGAAGACACACTTGACTTTAGCGCGCTCACAGATATCACGCCGACTATTGAGACTTATCCGCTGGAAGAAGCAAATGAGGCTTATGACCGGATGATTAACAATGAAGCACGTTTCCGGGTGGTTCTCGAAATGTAATTAGTAATCGGTTAAGTGTTATTGGGTCGCAATGTTCTGCATTGCGACCTTTTTTATTGAATACTTTCAAACACTTCTAAAACTTCCGGCAACAATTCTCGGCTGCAGGAAAAACCATTCCCCGATTCAATGGTTTCATTTCCCTTTGTATCACAGAATATACCTCCGGCCTCACGCAGAACGGTGAGTAGCGGTGCGGCGTCCCATATACTTAACACAGGATCAAACATCAGATCCGCACGTCCCGTTGCCACAAGCATGTGTCCGTAGGCATCGCCCCAAGTACGGTGAATGCGTGTCTTATCGATCAGGACATCAAACGCATCACCATAACCAAAATCAGCCGAAGTATAGACGTCCGTACTCATAAAACTGGCTTTAGACAGATCATCGCAAGAACGTACGCTGCACGACTTGCCATTTAGGCGCGCCCCCTCGCCTTTGGCTGCATCACAAAATTCATCTAATACCGGAGCATAGATAATGCCAACCACCGGCTCCTCATCAACTACCACACCGATCAGCGTAGTGTAAAGCGGCACACCGTGGATAAATGATTTGGTTCCATCGATAGGATCAAGAATCCACTGTATAGGGCTTTCCTCATTCTCGTTACCATGCTCTTCGCCTATTATCCCGTGATTGGAAAACCGATTTTTTATCTCCTCCCGCATCAATGATTCGGCCTCCCGGTCCGCGACCGTCACCGGCGTATCATCAGATTTACGTTCTATATCAAACGATTTATTGAAATAATTTAGGGTATGGTCCCCTCCTTTTTTAGCGATTTCTTTTGCTGCCTTGTGGACCGAATCCAGATCAAAATTCATGTGTATTTAAAGTCTTAGTGTGGTTATTTTCAGCAGGTCAAATATAGGACTCTAAATTCAGGATTCAGAATCCAGAAGACTCATAATCACTACTAAGACTTTTTATTTCATTACATGACTGATTCACAGATTTTTAGCAGCATAGCACAGGAATTAGATCTTAAATCCAAACAAGTTAAAAGCGTTGCCGACTTTTTGGATGACGGAGCTACCGTACCCTTTTTGGCTCGGTATCGTCAGGAGGCAACGGGCGGACTCGATGAAGAGGATATCCGGAGTGTGCGGGATAAGCTGGAATTCCACCGCACGCTTGAAGATCGCAAAAAGACCATCCTCAAAACAATTGATGAACAGGACAAGCTGACCGATGAACTTGAGGAAAAGATCAAAAAATGCACCGACCTCAATACGCTTGAAGATCTCTACCTGCCATATAAGCCCAAACGACGCACTAAGGGTGATATGGCTAAAGAAAAAGGCTTGGAGCCGCTGGCCGATCTTATCTGGGCACAGGAAATTGAAAAGGGCGATCCCATGGAGTACGCTGCCAAGTTTGTGGATGAGGAGCAGGAAGTAGAATCGGCACAAGAAGCTATGACCGGCGCCCTCGATATTGTAGCAGAATGGATTAACGAATCGACCGAGGTGCGGGAAAAGCTGCGTGATATCTTCCAGGAGCATGCCGTCATCAAGACCGAGAAAAATCCAGCGGTGGAAGAGCGTACCAACTTCGAAGATTACTATGAGTTTTCTCAGAAAGCCAAGAATCTAAAACCGTATCAAATTCTTGCCATTAACCGTGGAGAAAACGAAAACGTGCTATTTTTAAACGTAGAGTTATGGGATGAGATCACACTCGAAAATATTGATGACGTGGTTATTAAAAACGATATGAGCATCTTCGTGCCCCACATTCAGGATGCCGTTGAAGATGCTTACAAGCGGTTATTGTTTCCGTCCTTGGAACGTGAGCTGCGAAATAAACTCACCGAACAAGCAGATCAACACGCCATCGAAACCTTTGCTACCAATCTTTCCAATTTGTTGATGCAACCGCCGCTCGACCATAAAGTAGTTATGGGCATCGATCCAGCCTATAAG
>CAYNKF010000072.1:0-8981 GCA_964397705.1 uncultured Balneolaceae bacterium
GGGAGATTGTAATAAGTGGCATTTATCTCTACAGAATTAAACTGGCCGGTATAATATTCAAGGTAATCTTTTTGGTAAACACCCTCCGGATAAAAGTCACTCCAATTTTTATATGACCAACCGCTAGTTCCAATCAATAAGTCGGGCATACTTTTCTACCATATTAAATTTCTATTGAATCAATATCCTTCGAAAATCGTAAAGACCAAGGTAAGAATCCTAAAAAATCGGTACTAAAATGTTTAACAGAATCCTTCGACTGCTTTCTACAAGTATTAGTGCATACAGCTTTTATTCCAATCCGCTAAGATTTTTTGTTAGCATACTCTGTATCGTTTTAATCCCTTACCTTACTTACATATTTTGGGGATCGATCATAATTGTAGCATTAGCAATAACAGGTCTGTACTTCATTTACAAAGCTATTCGAAGTTCTATCGAGAACAAATCTTCGTACTACTGATCGTTATTTGACGGGGTTGATTCTGTTTTTTGTATCAACTCGATAGGTAAGGGCTTAGATGCTTCTCCTGTATAAAAGGAAACATGTGGAAATGGGATCTCAATTCCCTCTTCATCAAATCGTTTTTTGATCTCTTCCTGTATGGTATTTTTAAGGAAAATCCACTCGTCAACGGGAGCCCAGATTCTGAAATCAAGGTCAATAGATGAAGTACCGAAAGCCTCAAAAATTATTTGAGGCTCAGGCTCACTTAACGAATATTGATTTTTTTCGGCTACCTCCATCAAAATTTCTCGTACTTTCTCGATATCCTCTTTGTAAGCCACTGAAACTTTTGCGTTAAAACGACGAATAGGGAATCTTGTTAAATTAATGACTTGCGTTTTAATGATGGTCTCGTTCGGAATACGAACAAACATGTTATCAAATGTTCGCAACTTTACAGACAGCACATCAATTGACATGACAATTCCAATAGTCCCACTTACATTGATAATATCATCCACTTTAAACGGTTGTTCAGCAATCAGGAATAAACCACTGATAATATTCGACACACTCGTCTGCGAAGCAAAACCAAGAGCTACACCCACAATACCCGCACCGGCAAGCAGCGGAGCCAGGCTGATGCCCAACTGTCCCATTACGGTAATAATCATCAAAATAATACCTGTATAAAAAACTACCTTTCCCGCCAGCATACCGTAGTGAGAGGCATATTTTTTGGTAAAAAAGCGACGAGCCCATCCTCGTAATAACAGTAAAACGGGAATACTTATAACGATAATCAACAGTACCCTTATGATCTGGCGCACTGTTTCTTCCGATAAATAACTGTAGATATTAAATAGATCCATTTTAATAAAATGATTTAACGATCAACCAGAACCGTATCTTTAAAAAAGCGTTTGAATGTTCGGGTAGCTAAACTCTTGTGTACTTTTTTCCGCGGTTTTGTAAGTAACTGTTTCTTGGTGATTCCATCCGGCAGTTTACCCGTCATAATGACTTCACTGTGTAGATCTTCGCCTTGATAGATAATTTCCGTTTCATCGGCCCAAAGCTCGTTGTCATGTAAATACATACTTAAACGTTCTACCCGAAAACAAAAATTTGAAAAGGTAAGCTCTTCTTCAGATTTATTGACAATTCTTATTGGGCAACTCACTAAATAAGATTTCTTATCAACGTGAGATAAATCTCTGCGCGCCTTTGTAGAAGCATGATAACAAAGTTCTCCTTCAGTGAATGTGCCAAACCAGGTTCGTGAAAGTTTAACCGCAGGCAATTCGATCAGCTGATAATTATTATTAGCAAGTGATATGCGAATCCAAATTGGAATACGCGTAAAAATTTGTATACGGGTTTCGGGACTCACCTTCAGATTGAATTCAGAATGCACAACCAATGGTTTATCGGGATAAACCGGGGAAACAGTCACTTCTGCTGAACTATTTTTATGCGCCCAGCGCGCCCATTCTACCTGTTTCGGAGGCTCATCGGAAGCAGGTTTTCGTGTTAATTCATCCTTATACGCATGAGAAATCCAAACTTCCTCATTTCGATATTTTATCCATAAGTGAAGATCTCCGATGCTCATGTATTCTAACTGACCTTCTGCAAGTGATCGCCTTCCCCAAATATCGTGCTCCATAACGACCTCTTTAATTGGATGGTTAAAATTCCGTTGTTATTACATCAGTACCCATGAACGGTTGTAAGACTTCTGGAATTTTGATACTGCCATTTTTTTGTTGGTAAATCTCCAAAATCGCCGCCACGACGCGAGGCAGTGCCAACCCGGATCCATTGAGCGTATGCACAATTTCAGTATCTCCATTTTCTTTACGGCGACGGATCATCATACGTCGAGCCTGAAAGCTTCCGAAATTTGAACAAGAACTTACCTCCAGCCATTGCTGCTGGCCGGGACTCCAAACCTCAAGATCATACTTCTTGGATTGAGTAAAACCCATATCTCCGGTACACATCAACAAAGTACGGTAGGGGATGTTCAGTTCTTCCAGCAGAGATTCGGCATGTTCTCGCAGACTTTCTAACTCTTCATAAGCTTTTTCCGGATGTACAATTTTGACCAACTCAACTTTGTCGAATTGATGCAGTCGATTTAATCCCCGAACATCTTTTCCGTACGAGCCGGCCTCTCGTCGCCAGCAAGAAGTATAAGATGTATAATAAAGCGGAAGATCGTCATCCTCTAAAATTTCATCGCGGTGAAAATTTGTTACCGGAACCTCGGCCGTAGGTATTGCAAAAAACTCATCACGTGGAATTTCATACATCATATCTTCTTTGTCCGGGATCTGTCCCGTTCCGCGCGCCGAGTCTTCATTTACAAAATAAGGGACTTGTAACTCCGTATAACCAGCCTCGGAAGCCCTGTTCAAAAAATAATTAATCAAGGAGCGCTGCAACTTCGCCAGCGGTCCTACATAAAATGGAAAGCCCGCACCTGTAACTTTAGCTCCACGATCAAAATCAATCCAATCCTGCTCCTCAACCAACTCCCAATGCGGCTTTCGCCAATCTTCTTCGCCGGGATCTCCCCACGTCTTAAAAACCTCATTATCCGCCTCGGTTTTCCCTACCGGTACTGATTCGTGCGGCACATTGGGTATTTTAAGCAGCAGATCTTTTCGAGCTGCTTTCAGAGACCGAAGTTTATCTTCTTTCTCTTGAATTTGCTCCTTTAGCTCGGTGGTATAAGAAATAATTTCTTGGGCTTCTTCTTTTTTACCCTGCCCCATCAACTCACCAATTTTCTTGGCCTTTGTATTACTTTCATTTCGCAGGTTATCCGTCTCCTCCACCAGCGAACGCCACTGTTCATCAATACTTACAACCTCATCAACAATTTGGGGATTTTCCTCCCCCTTATTCTTCATGGCCTTCTTAACTAAATCGGGATTATTTCGGATAAAATTGACGTCTAACATCGAATAAGTTATTTGAAATTTCGTTGACAGTTTTGCTAAAGATAAGAGAGTTTAATGAAAGGTTTGAATTCAAATTACCCGTAAGTAGTTCTTTCTAAAACTACCAAAAAATATTCATCAAACTCACTCTAAAAGCTTGAACTCCTAATTATTTAAGGTTATTTTTTAAAAAAAATAGAAAATTAAGGATAAATTACAGATTATGGCTCAAGGACTAGACGAAATTGATATTAAAATATTAAATCACCTTCAAAAAGATGGCCGGTCACAGCGCAACAAGTTGGCTGAAATTGTTCACCTTTCGGTCCCTTCGGTGTCAGAAAGAATGCGAAAACTGGAAGAGAAAGATTTAATAAAGGGTTATACCGCACTTCTTGATTCCAAAAAGTTTAAATTTGATATCACCGCATTTGTATTCGTGGAGGTAGACGGCTCGGATAATTATCCTATCTTTATTGAAAATGCAGTTGCGGAACCGGAAATTCTTGAATGTCACTCTATAACCGGCGACGGATCACATATTTTAAAAATTCGAACCGAAAACACATCTTCGTTCGAACAACTGCTCTCGAAGATTCAATCTTGGGATGGGGTTAGCAAAAGCCGATCCAATGTAGTACTCAGTAGCTTCAAAGAAACTACTGACCTCCCTATTGAAAAGACGATTGTTCCCAAATAAATCTCTTTCTCCTATACATTGACGAACTTTCGATTACGTTATTATTTCGTTGCCCTTTTACTACTTGCGGCTTCACAAACTGAGCTATATGGTCAGTCAACGCTGGGTGTAGTATGGGATATTCCCAGTGACATTGACTCTGCAAATACGCAGCTGCAGCAATTCCATGAGGTTGGTATCTCCATTCTGGAAATTGATACTTCCCCGAGATCTGAAGTATGGAATCAAATTGATAGCTTGGGATTTACTGTATATGGTAATTTAAATATCAATTTTCCTATCCCCCAAACATTTGCCGAACCCGACTCAAGTCTTCTTGATCATATAGAAAACAGTGCCACAAGTTACCTTTCCCAATCCCCGGTTGAGGCTATAGGCCTATTTAATTACGGAAGTATACACGACTCCACTTTCTGGAAAGCAACTGCATCATTCGCCGTCAATATAAAGCAGGCAAAAGACATAGATCTATATCATAAGAGCACTACTCCTTTCCCAGGAGACAGTAGCGTGGTTTCTTTTGCAATTATTAAAGTACCAGTAACGTCCAAGAACTTCGACTCTCCACCTGATTTATCCGCCCACGCCAGCAGCTATTTCTATTATGCCCCTTCGGATAAAATGAGCCCCTTTTTAAGACCTTTCAAAAACTTTATTACAGCAGTTAATCAGTCAAAAAACAATACTATTTTTGTTGATTCGGGATGGCTTCTTATGATGATAAAAGAGCACCCTCAATTTACAGAAACCTTGCAAAGTCTTTCATCACAGTCAGAACCAGTTTTTCCTCTGCCAAATGAAAGCATTCCTACTTCGGGTAATAAGGCCCTGCCTATGATCTTACTCCTATTTGCCTGGGGAACCGTCGCCCTGCACTATAATGCCAGCCCCTTATACCGTAAATCATTATTCCGATACTTTACTGCTCATAAATTTTTTATTGATGATATTTTCAAGCGCCTCATCCGGTCCCCCATACCCGCTACTATCATCATTCTACAAAATGCCCTTCTCCTATCAATATCCACATATGCAGTTTTCTCAGTGTTGTTAACCTCAACAGCTCAGCAAGCTTTTTTCTATCATTTTTCCGACCTTTCAATTGCTGGAAATACTCCTGTGTCATTTTTTTTGTGGACCTTTTTGCTGATTTCCCTACTGTCTCTTGTAAATATACTCTGGCTCTATTTTAGCCATAAGAAAATAAAATCATTTACACAGATAGCAACTGTTTTCGCATGGCCGCTGCAACTAAATTTTCTCTTTTGTACAGCTGCAATAACGTTCTTTTCAGCATCAAAATCCGGAGGTACAACACTCTTTACAAGCATTGGCCTACTTGCATTTTCCCTAAGCTACATTTTTGCGGCACTGGATATTAGTCGATTGGTACGGTCTAAATCCAAATACTTATTTAAGACCGTTATCCCCTATGCAATGATAATTGCAGGACTTTTAGTGTGGCTTTTTACAACTGATCAATGGATGGACGCCCTAATGCTTGCCCTAAATCTCACATGATTTGTTTTCGGAGACGGGCAACAGGGATATTTAGCTTCTTGCGGTATTTACTGACCGTACGACGTGCTACTTTATATCCCCGCTCTTTGAGTTTTTTCACAATTTCCTGATCACTAAGCGGTTTCTGTTTATTCTCATTATCAACAATCTCCTGCACTGCATTTTTTACCTCTGTACTTGAAACCTCCTCTCCGTCTTCGGTTTCAATACCCTCACTGAAAAAATACTTCAACTCAAAAACACCAAAATGAGTTTGTACATATTTTCCATTTACAACTCTTGAGATAGTTGAAATATCCAAGTTTACTCTCTCTGCAATATCTTTCAGGATCATCGGCTTAAGTCCCTCCCCGTGCTTAAAGAAATCTTCCTGCAGCGCGACAATGGTTTTCATTGTATTCATTAACGTATTCTGACGTTGACGTATAGAATCAATAAACCACTGAGCCGACTCTATCTTGTTTTTGATAAAATTCTTGGTCTCTTTGGTCTGTTTATTCGTCTTTTTCTTCTTTTTGAGGTCGTCCCACATCTCTTTATAACGGGGAGATATTCGCAACGGAGGTACATTACCATTATTAAGCGTAATCACAAAATCACCTTCTTCTTCCCCCTCAATATCCCCTTTTTCTGCCGGTTGATAATAAACCTCAAAATCAGGCTCGATATAATTTGAGGTATCATCTACTGCAGTTCCTACTGCCCCCGGCTTGGGATCCAGCCCGGTAACGCAGTCAAATGCTGTCTGGAGTTCCTCATTATTGATATCAAGCTTCTTTTTTAACTTCTTGAAATGTTTTTTCTCAAAAAGATCCCAGTGATCACGCAACATTTTAATGGCATTATCACGCCCTTCTTCATCATCCATCAATTCAAGCTGTACAAGCAGACAATCGCGAAGGTCGCGCGATGCAATACCCGGAGGATCCAGTCGCTGAATCTCCTTACGGACCTTTTCTACCTCCTCCTCATTAGTCAGCGTACCGTGATTAAAAGCGATATTATCAACCACGGCCTCAATTTCACGGCGGAAATATCCATCCTGATCTAACGAACCTAAAATCTGGTCCGCAATCAATTTCTGTTCTTCATTAAAATCCAGCAGACTAACCTGTTGTTCGAGTTCTTCCAATAACGATTCGTGATAGGGATTCGGCAGGTCGCGCCAGCTTTCATCTCCTCCGCCACCAGAATAACTCGAGCCACGACTATAATTTTCACCGTCATACTCAGTATTTTGCATAAACTCATCCCAATCGACCTCCTCATTTTGATCAACAGGATCCAGCTCTTCCTCTTTCTGTTCTTCCCATTCCGTTTGCTCCAACTCATCAAAAGAATCTTCAGTCTCTCCCTCCTCCAATACCGGATTCTCTTCCAGCTCTTCTTTAATACGCTGCTCCAAGGCTATAGTCGGGAGCTGCAACAGCTTAATATACTGTATCTGCTGTGGAGACAGTCGCTGTTGTTGCGACTGCTTCTGATTCATTTGTTGGCCGGTTTTAATCATAGTACGGCGGCCTCATTATTTTTTATTCTCATTTCTTTGCATTTTTCTTCAAACTCATCATACCAATTTTTGCCGTAACGACGGACAAGCGGTTCTTTCAAAAATTCAGACAAATAGATATCCTCTTTTTCGCCTTTTATACAAGCCGCTGAGCATAATTTATTGATGTATTCAAAATTGGCATATTCTTTTTCACCCACTTTCTTCAATCGGATGGGATACAAATGACAACTTATTGGTTTTTCCCATTTTATGCGACCTTCCAGATAGGCTTTTTGAATAGCACAATAAGCCACATCATCTTCATAGGTAACAAAAATACATTCCTCATTATCCCGGCAAGATAATTCTAATCCCTGCTTAGATTGTTGTATAACACCCTCTTTTCCAACCGTTTTACGAGATTCAGGATGCAGGTCATCCTTCAAAAGTTCAAAAGCCTGTTCTAAATGAGGAAGCTCATCTTCGGTAACAGGAGCGCCGGCATCACCGACCACACAGCACGCTCCTTTGCACTTCGGCAAATCGCATGCAAAGCGCGCCGTGGCAATGTCGTCAGATAATATGGTGTTTTGAACTCGAAACATTTAGATCAAAATACCTTTTCTGAAGACTAATTTAAAAACAGAATAAAAAGAATAGCAGATTATAATAATTCAAAATTCTTACCCGCTTTCTGCCGGATAACACTCTGCATTTCGAGCTCCAATAGTTTTGGCATCAATTTATGCGTTTCTACTTTCAACCGTTCTGCTAAGTGGTCGATGTGCAAAGATTGTTCTGCAAGTACCTCACAAATACTTGTTGACAGGTCATCCAACTCCATAGATTCCCATTTATTCTGAGAAGATGGAGAAAAATCTGCCGAACCTGATTCAACTTCCTGTTCTTTAATATGGACATTAATTTCAGTCAGAATATCCTCCACATTTTGGACGAGTTTTCCCATGCCTCTCTTAATAAGGCTGTTGCAACCAATAGCATTGGGATGACCTACCGGATGCGGAATAACAAATACTTCCCGGTTTTGATCTAAGGCCGACTTTGCAGTAATCATACTACCGCCCTCTAATCCCGATGCCACTACCAATGTCCCCAAACTCATACCACTGACGATGCGATTACGAACAGGAAAATTACCCATCTCCGGGGCCGTACCTAGCGGAAATTCAGAAATGACTGCGCCTCCGGTATCCACGATCTTTTTCGCTAAACCTTTATGATCACTTGGATAAATCCAATCTATGCCCGAACCTAAAACAGCTACCGTACGGCCACCGGTATCTACTGTAGCCTGGTGAGCTGCCCCATCCGTACCATAAGCCAAGCCACTAATAATTGTTAGGTTCTGGTCAACCAATTCCTTTGCAAATTTTTGAGCCATTTCCTTTCCATATTTCCCTACCCGACGTGTACCGACTATAGAAATGGCATTGGTATCAAGCACCGATCGATCGCCTTTAATCCAAAGCATGAGCGGCGGATCGTAAATTTCACGCAACAAATCAGGATAATCATCATCCCAGTACGTCATAATTTGTGCACCGATACGTTCGGTCTTTTCAAGGATTCGATCTACTTCATCCCATTTATTAAAACCCAGAACTTCTTCGGCCGTTTTAGGGCCAATTCCGCGTATCGATTCCAGTTCATAACGCTCAAGGCGAAAGATGAGCTGAGGATGCTCAACGGATTGCAGTAACAAACGGATGCGCTGGGCACCCAGATTGTCCAATAGATGTAGTGCTACAAATTCTCTAACAGGCGGTTTATGCGTCTTCTCTTGTTGATTCAACTTCTTGTAATTTCTCCCAGATGATTTCTTTCAGTTCATCTATATGGTAGTTGGTT
>CAYNKF010000073.1:0-8941 GCA_964397705.1 uncultured Balneolaceae bacterium
TGTAATCAACAAGGGGAGAGTTTTAAGTAGGAATTTACTTTTGGAAAAAATTTGAAGTTATCGGGTACCTTTTTGCGCCAGATTGCTATCTGGTTTTTATCAAAGGTATTGTAAAAAGTCGCGTTAAGCTCAACCGAGTTGAAATTCTTGCCGTAATATTCAAGCTCATCGCCCACTCCTTTCGGATAGAAATTTTTAAGATCTCTCTTATTCCATTTTGCACATCCCACAAATACATTCGGCGAATCCAAATCGCCATAAGCTGAAAGCACCTCTTTTGTTTTGGGATGATCTTCGGGTAATGAAAAGTTTTGACCTTCGGGGTTATCAATGCTACCAAATTTCATAAATAATACTTTTGCTCGGTTTCGGTTATCACTCATCGTAGAATAAGATGGCAAATCTAATTACAGGATTTCACCTACAACATATTACTCCAAAATAGCTATAGCCCGTAATATGCGAAAGTTATATTAGAAGTTACCGTACGAGATAAATGGGACACTAATCAAAACAGAGGGGCGTACCATTATGGCTATCAAAGAACAGTTTTTACGCGATCTGAACCAAGCCTTTGCCAATAACGATGTTGATTATCTTACAAAGTGTGTTACTGATAATATCCAGTGGAATATTATAGGCGAAGATACTATCTGGGGCAAAACGAACTTTTCGAAAGTACTTAAGGAGATGGGAGATGACGAAAATCTCTTTGACTTACAGATTGACGATATCATCATACATCAAGACAGGGCCGTTGTTGAGGGGTCAATGATATCACGCGGTGGTAAAACATACGCCTTTTGTGATATTTATACTTTTGCAACCGTTGAAAAACCGATCATCAAAGAGATGAGCTCTTATGTTATTACCATGAGAAAAAAACCACTAAAAGTCTAAGTAAATATCTTCGTGGAATAGAGATCTACTTAAAGGTTCGCTATAAAAAACAATTGAATACTTGCTGATAGAGGCTCTAATCTCTGCTGTTATCACTTCTCAGCTGCTGGTATCATAAAAGGCTCAACATGCATGCCCTGCCTGTGAGGTTTAAAGGCATCAAATTGAGTACGCAGTTGCACTTCTTCCATTTTTATTTGCTGATCTTTAGCTAAGTGTTTCGCCTGCTGACCAACAATCAAATCAATCGCCCGTGAAAAAAGCGGTTCGTCCGTACTGCCGAGTTTCGGTTTATTTAACAAGTTGTCGAGTGTTATCTCGGTAATGCAATTATCATTTGCATCATCGGCACAACCACTAGGTGTGTATCCATCAGGAGCAAAACCATTCGGATACGCCTGTCCATCAGCATTAACTATTTTTAGGACGATAGGCTGTATGGCTTTCTTATGGTCAGGATTAGCCTCATCACTATTCAAATAGGGTGTTGGAGCATCATAAAGTGTCAGGGATCCCTCATCCTTGCCAACGGTTTTTAGACCTATATACGTAACCTCCCTATGGGGCAGCAGGCTATTAATGACCGTCTCACTGGCCGATGCTGTTCCCGAGCTTGTCAATACATATACATTACTTAGTGACAAGCTATTCATCGGTTCAGAATTAACAAAATTACCTTCGTTATCTCGTTCAATATCGCCCTCTTCATTTTCTAAGGGAACTTCATCTAAAAAGAATACCTCCCGATTATTACCAGCTGATCGTTTCTCGTTGTATTCAAACTCTCCAAACTTCGTTGAACTTCCGAGTCCTGAAATCATACTTGAAAGCAATTGACTGGTTATTACAGATCCACCCCCGTTATATCGTAAATCCAGTACAAGCTCATCGACTCCCTGATTTTCAAAATCCGCAAACACATCGTTGAGGTCTTGATGAGAATTAGTTTGAAACGAATTATACATCAAGTATCCAATTTTCACGCCGCTGGTATCAATAACCTCGGTGGTAAATATGGGATCTTCGATAACCTGCTGAGAGTCTACCATCTTTGTCTCTTCTTCTACATATTGGAGGGACCCGCCCGAGGTATCGATGCGGACCATTGTTAGATCGTGAGCCGAATCGTTTGTTAAAAGATCAAGGTAATTATTGACCGTAATAGTTGTACCATCCACCTCTGTAAACAAATCTAATCGTTCAAGGCCGGCATCATCGGCAGGGGAGCCCGGGATTATATAACGCACATACCCAACTAAATCTCTCTGCTGCGAATCTTTGTAGTAAAACCCATAGTTAAAACCAAGTGCAGCATAAACACCATCCTGCTCATTTTGGTATTCCTCATAATCATCGATAAAAAAGGAAAAGTCATCATCAGGATGCCGCAGGGATTCGAATAGCGTTTCTGCATCTGAAAAATCTTTTAGATAGTTATTAAAGTCAGTATCACTATCAAAATAATCGTCCCCAAGTTCTGTAACATCCCCCTGCCAGTAATACCAGTAATTCATCGCATTCCAAACAAACTGCTTTTCATCGGATGCTTCTTCGCCATTTTCATTTCCCGGATCTGGATCAGTAGGGCTTGAATCGCTGCAGCCAATCATGACCGCAAGTAATAAAACCCAAATAAAACGCAATTTTTTCATAACTTTTGTACTAAAATTAAGTAAGAGCTGTTATACACCTATAAAACTAACTGTAGTCCAATTTATTACAATGAAGGTTACAACTTTATTATTAACATCTCTGTTCCTGTTTTCATTTGGTTGCTCATCTACAGAAAATACAGCAAGTAAAGGAAATATTCAGATTTTTAATGCTACCTATGATAACTGGTCTCGCGCACCCATGGGCAGTTCTGACGTACCGGAAGTGGGTACTGATCTCAAAATCACTGTTGAGAATTGGTCCAACCAATTTACCCCTGAATATATTATCTATAATAACAGAAAATCACTTTCTGCAACCATTTCTGATTCCGCAAATGGAAATAAAATCATTTCCGGAAAAATAATTCGCAGTTCATCTAAACTTCCCAAAACTTCCGAAACGGTTTCACAATCAGATCGGTTAGTATATAGTAACCAGGAAGGCGAGCAATTGTTTATTGAAATCACCAATTGGGAATCCTCCAAAAAATAACCTCCTCGCTATTCTTTTAGACTCGGTGATTTTGTATCTTTGGATAGATTAGAAACCCATGAAAAAACTACTGCAATACATCAGGGAGCCTATTAATACCCTAACGCACGGGACGGGTGCTATTCTTGCCGTCATTGGATTGGCTGTTCTTATCTATGAAGCCATACAGCGCGGATCCATTAGTCATCTTATTGCCTTTTCAATTTTTGGGCTGAGCATGATTCTTCTTTACACCGCAAGTTCGCTTTACCATGCCCTGCCAGTAAAAAAGAAAACCTTAGAACTCCTTCAAAAGCTGGACCACAGCATGATTTACGTACTCATTGCCGGGACGTATACTCCCATCTGCCTGCTGGTACTCGAAGGTGGATGGAAGTGGGGGCTTTTTGCAACGATCTGGAGCCTGGCCATTATTGGCATCATAAAAAAGTTTCTGTGGATGAACGCTCCCCGCTGGCTATCTACTCTTTTTTATTTGGGGATGGGCTGGTTGGCCGTCATCACATTTCCTACCCTAATGGAAAAACTACCCATGGCCTTTTTAATATGGATCGGCGTCGGTGGACTGGCTTACACATTGGGCGCAGTGATTTACGGTATTCAAAAACCGAATCCCATTCCCAACTGGTTTGGGCACCACGAAATTTGGCACCTTTTTGTAATGGCCGGCACCTTTTCGCACTTCTGGGCCATTTATTATTACCTGCCCGGATATATGGGCTAAATTGTTTTTTTATTCCAGTCTGGAAGAAGTAATTTATAATAAATGCTAATCCTTATATTTATGATTGTCTCCATCATTATTAGATTTAGCTATTGTAAATAATCACTATAAGGAAGCATGATACGTAAAGCACTATTACTTCTTTGTTTTCTATTTTTATTTTCTGCTTCTTCCTTTGCCCAGTTCTATCCCACAAAACATCGTCCCCCGGATCAAAACTGGCAACAATTGAAAACGCCTCATTTTGAATTCATTTTTGCCCAAGAAAATGAGTCGCAAGCCCGAGAGCTCGCAAAAATTTTGGAATCACAGTATGCAAGTGTACAGGATATTGTGGGCGGAGAGCTCGATAACTTTCCCATCATCCTAAATAACTACAACGACCGTTCAAACGGATTTGTCACACCTTTTAACTTCCGGTCGGAGATTGAACTTCCTCCCATCAAAGGCAAATCGCTGAATCCTCAAACCGGCAATTGGCTAACCAATGTAGGACCGCATGAGCTGGTTCATGCCCTGCAGTTCAGCAATCTGGGAGATTATAATATTCCCCGTTTTGTCAGCCTATTTTCTCCCGATCTGGCACGTATGTTTCATTCAGCTATTCCAGTGGGTATGCATGAGGGTATTGCCGTTTATCATGAAACTGAACGGGTCACTGCTCACGGTGGCAGAGGTCAATATCCTTTTTTTACCAACCAGTTTGATGCGACTTTTAGCAGTGAACAACGCTGGTCGATGGGTCAACTGATGCAGACAAGCAGCTACACGCGACCGTTTGGTCGGCATTATATTGGCGGCTACGAATTTACCGATTGGCTGCACTCAGAATACGGGGATGATATTACCCAACAAGCCCTCGACTTCTATATGAATTTTCCCTTTCTGGGGTATGGCATGGCCCTGCGTCATGCTACAGGATTGTGGCCCGGACAGCTTTATAACGATTTTGAGGAGTACCATGAGGGTCGTCTTAATAAAGAGGTGAGCGATCCTCTTTTTACAGAGCTTGATGTGCCATACAAAGGACCGGAAATTCGGCGCCCAAAATGGCTATCTGATTCCAAACTTATCTTTTTCGGATCGTTCTACAATGCCCGCTCCGGCTTCTACACTTATAATCTGGACAATAAAAAAATACACCGACTGATCACCACAAACTCGGTCAGTGATTTCCAGTATGATCTATCTGCTGATCTTACCAAGCTGATATACAGCTACTACGAAACCGATGCCATTTATGACAATACAGCCAAAACCGAATTGGTGCAGTACGACTTAAAGACCCATCAGAAAAAACAGCTAACGAAAGATGGCAGGGTATACGCGCCTATTTTTTATGGGGATGAACTGCTTGCCCTTAAATCTCATCCGGTGCGATCGAAGCTGGTTTCCCTAAATGCATCCAATTATAGTGAGGAGCAAGAGATTTTTTCGGCACCGAATCACCATATTAAAGCCGCGGCCACCAACCAAGACCATGAGCAACTGGCTATTGTATCTAACAAAAACGGACAGCAAGGACTGTGGATTACAGAATGCAAATCTATTTCCCAGCAGTTAAAAGAAGAGCCCGTTGTGGCCTTCGAAAAAGGATCTGTTTTTGATCCTGAATGGCATCCCACAGATAATAAACTGCTATTCAGCGCTGACTTTACCGGCACGATGCAACTTTATGAATATGATCTTTCGGAACAGGAAGTTCTGCAAGTTACTAATACGAAACTGAACGCTTTTGAAGGTAGTTACAGCCCGGATGGGGATCGGATTGCTTTTGTACGTCAAGAAGAGAATATGCGTCTGCCGACAGTATTGAAGCGCAAGGCCTTTTTAAACAAACCGGTTAAAAAAGAACTTTGGCAAAAAGGGCCACCAAAAGCCGCTAACGGGTTTTCTGATATCATCTCTGATTCCATTGCCCAGGCTTCTACAAATTGGCAATCTGCAAAATATTCATCAAGTATAGCGTGGTTGAAGCCGCGAACGGTTGTTCCCTTTGCGGATGAAGTATCAAGTTCAAGCGATTACCAGGCCGGAATTTCGCTACACAGTGTTAATACTTTGTCGACCCAGTCTTACTCGGCCGATATCTCCTATTTTAAAGGTCGGGGATGGTATGATGCTACCTATCAAAACAAAACATTTTGGCCGGGGATAAAACTGCGAGCTTTTAATGATCCGGCATACCGATCTGCTTCAGGCATTGGTATACTGGGCAGACAGGAGCGGAGCTTGGCACTGAGTGTTCCTTTTCAAGTGAAACTGGACCAAAATATCTACAGCACTTCGTTTTTCGTAGAACCGGAGGTTCGTCGATCTCAGCTTCGCTTTTTTGATGCCAATTTTGAAAACTCAGTCTCTGACTTTGCTAACCTTACGGTTGGAAATATCTATGCACAATTCAATTATCGGCTGCAGCAAAACATTCGGGACCTTCAGCCAAATTCAGGGCTTCTTTTATTTTCAGAGGTTGAACATTATTTGACAGGAGATGAGCTTACATTTGGATCCCCGAACAATGAAATTAACTTTTCATCCCCGGATGCTACAGCACTTCGTGGCGGCATTTATGGGTTTGTAGCTCCGCTTAAACGATGGAATCAATCGCTGCGAATTGGCATACGGGGACTCACGCAGTCAGATCCGATTTTTAATAACCAATCCATCGTCTCGGAGGGATTCTCTGGCTTTGTTTTTCCCAATTCACGTAATCTTATAAGCTTTGATACACGCTACACTATTCCACTTTTCTATGTTGATGACGGAGGATTGCTTCTCCCATTATATATAAGCAACATCTATTTGGTTGCTTTTTCCAATACCGTTACCGATCCTGCATTCGCTGACTGGTATAATGATTCCCGAACTGTTTTTGGCATTGGGGTACGAACAAGCTTTCAGCTTTCAAATCTAAGATTTAATATCGGTTTTGGCTTTGGATATGAACCCACTCGTAAACAGACCCAATTTTTTATAGGAGATTTTTAGCCATATACTTATCTCATAATTTTAGTCTCATTCTTCACTATGAATTTTCATTTTTCTACTTTGTCAAAAGTACTTCCAACTGTTCTGATCGGTTTATTGCTCCTCACCGGATGTGGAGAACCGGAACCCAAGGATTCAGATCCCGATCGAAGGAAAAGTCCCATTGCCATTGCCCAAACAACCCATAACCCGAGTGACACATATATTAAAATAGTGTATGGCCAACCCTATAAAAATGATCGACAAATTTTTGGGGAGCTGGTGCCTTATGGTGAAGTCTGGAGAACAGGTGCCAATGAAGCGACTGAACTGACGACTACACAAAATATTTCCTTTGGCGGTAATAAGCTTGACGCTGGAACCTATGCGCTTTTCACTATTCCTCGTAAGGATAATGAATGGACCATCATTCTAAATAATGAATTAGGGCAGTGGGGGGCTTTTGAGTATGACTCTAACCATGATGTTTTGCGTGTTGATGTGCCTTCTCAATCCACAGAAAAAGTAACCGAAGCGCTTACCATTCGTTTCTCCGATATTCAAGGTGATTCCACCAATATTATTATGACATGGGATAAGACAGAGATTAACATCCCGGTTATTTTCCACAATGGCGACTCACCTACCTGATTCTAATAGTAGTAGGTCTTCAAAATGTTGTGAGCTACAAAACATTAATGTTCGTCAATCGTATGGTGTACTCGTTATCACTATAACAAACGATGCTATGTACTCATGCAGAAACCATACGATTACATTTATGTCCTGCTTTCTCTTTGTCTTCTTATCCTCATAATTCCCCAACGCAGTTTCGCTCAATCCAGTGATCGGGATTCCCAAAAGATTGAAGTCATGGTATTGGGTACGTTCCATTTTCATCATGCCCCCGACTACTATGATATTTTATCACCAGCCAAACAAAAGGAACTTGAATCCGTTCTTGATAAACTTTCCGAATTTGACCCAACAAAAATTGCCCTGGAAGCCTCCTATAAAGATTCCTCCAAATTCGATAGTCTTTATCAACAATATCGAAAGGGCAACCATCAGCTAACCAATAATGAACGACAGCAACTTGGGTTTCGGTTGGCTGATCAGCTTGATCATGAGACTGTCTATGCAATTGACTATAAGCAACCTTGGCCCTATGGCGAGGTAATGGGATGGGCTAAAGAAAATAGCCCCGACTTTTTAAAGATTTATGATACTTGGAAAAAATCGATAAATAGTTATCAGGACAGCCTATATAAAAACGCTACGCTTACCGAGATTTTCGAATGGCTTAACAGTAATGATCATAATAAAAGATTAGACGAAATTCGGATACAACGATCTACATTAGGAGGAGGGTCCAATTTTGTTGGCGTTAAAACGATGTCTTCATCGTACAACCGAAATCTCAAAATTTTTGCTAATTTAATAAGATATGCCGAATCCGGCGACCGTATTTTAGTTATCTACGGCTCGGGGCACAATTATTTTTTACGCGAATTTGTACAGATGCATCCCGATACAAAATTAGTAGAAACGCTGGACTATCTTTAAGAAATCATTTTGCAGCAGTACTTTGCTTCACTTTCTCCAGCAGTTCATCGGGCACGTCCAGCTCCATACGCAATAACATTGAGGCATGGGTTTTACCCTGAGCATCCAGTTTTAGTGATACCGTACCACCGCCCCCCAGGCTTTCGTGGAGTACAAAGTTAAGTGCACCAATATTGGGCAATTCATACCGATCAACTTCTCCCTTGCAAATATGCTTCATATGCTCTTTAACGACATCGGCAGTAAGGTTTTCCTTTAAAAATGGAAACACATCCGGGTGACGAGCAATCACGCCCACATTACTGCCGTCGCCCTTATCGCCACTTCGTCCGTGTGCTATTTCGATGAGCTTTACTGTTGCCATAAACTTACCTCTGCTTTTCATTTTCTATTGTGGATAAAGATAGATTGATGAGTGCCCCCCTGCAACCAAAAAAATATCATTTTTCGTAAACGATTTTTTGCAGAGCACCGTTACATTATCTCACAGATACTTTAATATCAAACTATATAACATTTATGAGTTATTTTGACAAAATTTCTGACATTTACGATCACATAGCACAGGGAACAGCGATGGATGCTTTTGAAAAATATTACGCTGAAGATGTCACCATGATTTTGGAAGACGGAACA
>CAYNKF010000074.1:0-5995 GCA_964397705.1 uncultured Balneolaceae bacterium
AAATCCACGCTGTTGGTGGTACTTCCGGTATTGATGTATTCAACGATCTTTCCCATATGATTCATTTATTCTGTCAATAATATACAATGACAGAACTTTTGATTCAATAAATATATAAAACTGAATCATTTCTAGGGAACGCAAGCTTACAATTTAGTTATAAAATATTGAATCACATTTTATATTTATTCAATAACTATTGTATATACAACTATGTATTTTGGATAAAATGTTAGAAAATCCGTCCAACATTTGTCCAACAAATCCTTCATTTGCCCTCTTTTCGATACATTACTTGCACATACAATTATACGCTCAGGCACTACAGACCGCATTTTTAGGCAATAAAAAGCAGTAATCAACCAACTCTCAGGCGTACTTCCTACCAAGGCCCTTGACTCACAAAAAGTTTCGGACTTTTTTATATTGCACCAAATCTTATTTTTTAAAATTAATTTTGGTATCAGAATTATAAAAACTTCCTCCGTTATTAAGCCCTCTACAATAATTGAGTTTTATACCTGATATAGTATAAAAAGAGATCCTGCCTTTTCAGTCTTACATTTGGATTATTATAAACCTTAATTAAAAATACCGTAATATTTAGAGAAGAGGTAAACAAGGAATTAAAAGAACTATAAAACGAAGTTATTCAAAAGACTTGAGGCCTGCTGAACTAAAAAGTAAGCTTTTAATAAATGCTAATGCTGGATAAGCCTATTCATCTACTCCCGTAGGGTAATTTATTACAGTTTCATTACGGATTGTACTTATGACAAGTATACACTTATACGCGATATTTGATCTCAGAATTACCATCACATATAGACCGCAAGTATGACAGATAAAGATCAGCGTTTCCGGGAGTATTATATCACAGATACCTATAAGGGCTTCCAGAAAATAAGAGACAACAACTACAAGCTATTATTGACATCTACGCATTTAACATTTTCAAACGGACAAAAAGAGATCTTTGCATCCGGTCATTATAAAGTAGAGGCACTCATAAATATTTTTAATAAAATTGATGGAATCATTAACAGTTAAAAGCCTCACACCGGCTAAGATGTGAGGCTTTTAAAACGTACAGGATACAAATAGATCCCATATATCTGTCATAAGTTATTGTAAATATTTAATTTAGAAACAGATATATTTTTTCCTGAGCTCAAGAAGTGCTAGCCCTATCAGCTTTTTTATTTCTTGGATTTTAAGAGAATAGTCATGCGAAGAGATAACATATCTTAATTTGCAATTTGAGGTGAACGGCATGAGACAATCGACGATGAAGGCCCATATGGGCACGTATTTATGATAAAATACTACTCCCATTCACGCCTTTACGAGCACAAATTTATCATGTAACACTCACAAATAACCGACCTGAAAGAACAATCCATTTAAATTGCATTTGAAGCTTACCAGGGGGTTAGTATACAAATATAAGCAACCTCTTTTGAGAACATCCAAAAAGTTGTAGAAATGATACGAGATAACCTTGTAAAATTAACGAGTAAAATCCTACATCACCCGGAAATCAAATCCTCATTAATACCATAGAGATATCTCCGATTATCGTTCGGATCCTTTTTTCGAATGATCAATTTCTGATCAATAGCTAATTTCTTCCGGATTTTATTATTAATAGACTTGATAGTGTCATTTCGTAATCGTCTGCGATAATCAAAACTTTCGATATCCTCCCAAAGGTACTCTTCCAGTGCTTGGGCTTCCATCAGACTATTTTCCTGTAGAATAAATTCTATAAGCTTCTTTTCTTCGTCTTTCAATGAAGATAAACTCAATAATTTCTCTTTGCTTACAGGGGGATTTATCTGCTCTTCTTTATTGGTTGTATCGCTACTTCTTTTAATAAAAATGTACCCAACAATTATTAGAATAATTGAGGCCCCACCGAATAGGATATAGTAAATTGGGAAAGAACTGAAACTTGACTCATGATTAATATTCGCCATCAGCGAATCACGTGAAATCTTTACTACCTTCACAGGATATTCCTCCCTGTTTGAAAGATTTGGTATACCAACAACAACTACTGACTTGCCTTTAGGATCATACAGTAAATTTATGGGTATTATTTGATCGCTATTATTAATGGGTGCCTGAACAGCAGGATAAGAAACCATGCTTTCTAAATTGATGGGCTTCAACAAGCATCTTCGATCGGCTTTATTCTTCGGTGATACGGGCAAAAACCACATACTTTTTTCTGGAATGTAAAAAGAAGAACTGCTCGCATTGTTTCTCCCAACTTTTGCTAATTCCAAAGGTTTAAAGAATTCATCGCCAGATAAATCCAATGTTAAAATTTTCCGCCACTCTAAATTTCTAAACGAAAACTTCCATATGTCATTAAGATCGATTCGAGAGGCCGTTTGATCATCCGGATGTTGGTGTTCTGTCGCATTCCCGCCAAAAATAAATACTTCGTCTTTTTTAGCTATATAAACGCCGGAGAATGGAACCCTTTTTTGAGGGGTTCGTGAATTTATATTTTGGATGCTCCATTCTCTCGTATCATCATTATAAAAGGTAAGGATGTTATGCCACTCCCAGTATCCATATCCGCCAAACGCATATAGTCTTCCGTCTCTAAAAAAAGGAAAGTGCCCGTACTGATTTTTGTGATCATGGGAGTGATCAATCCTCTTGAAATCAATAGTATCCACACCTGTCTCATAGACCTTTCCTACCCCGCGAGACCAGAACTGCAGTTTCTTTTTTTGAGGATTATACCCAAACTCATATTCATCAATGCTCTCAGAGAGGGCTCCCAATGAATCAATAAATTCCCATGCTTCTCTTTTTAGATCATACTGCCAAACTCCTCTCTCAACAACTAAAAACAAACGCTGATTGGTCGTGTCAATATCTGCATAAATACTACTTCCTTCATTAAGTACCGGAGAAATTTCATGAACATTTTTCTGGGCTTCGGCGACATGAAATTGCAAAAAACTCAAAAACAGTAGTAGGGATATACGTATTAAGTAATATTTTAACCCATTGTTCATGAACAGGTTCACTTTTTTCCTGTAGTTCATGTTTTGAATTCTGTAAGATAATAGTGGCCAGTTAAAGCTATCAAATTTCTTGATAAATCAAACAGACTTTTTGGGTTTATAATTGGTCAACATTTTTGTTGTCCAATTTGGAGAGACGCAAAACAGGTTAAAGGTCAACCATATTGGTTGACCCTACCTGTTTCTGCATTTTCAAAAATTTTATCTGCTAATCATGCTTTACATGAAGTAGTTATTCAATATTTCATTTAGCTTTAGCAATCATTTCTTAACCAAGAGAGCATGAAAAAATACTACGTAACCACTGAAAAAAACATAAACGACCATAGTTTAGTACATGAATCTGAGTGCGAAAAATTACCTGACAAAAATCAATTATATGATTTGGGACTTCACCTTACCTGTACCAGTGCTGTTTTAAAAGCAAAAAGTAAGGGATTCATTTTTTCTATTGGATGCAAATATTGCATTGAAGAATGTAATTCCCATTCAAATAGGAAAAAAGGGATGGTTATTTAATACCTTCTTCCTTTCTAAGGATATTTATTGCCAAATTTCCAATCCGTCAGCTAAGAAAAAGTTTGAAGCTAATCTTTCGATCCGGGTAGCGCAGTACCGGGTTAAACTTGAAAGAAACATTACGGCGGTTTAGCTGGTTGTAACTGTATACAGATTAACAATTCTAATTACTAATATGGGCCCTAACACATGGATCTTATAAAGATTATCTTTGCCGTACTCCTTCCTCCTCTCGGAGTCTTTTTGGAAGTAGGACTTAAGGGATCTTTTTGGTTAAATATTTTGCTAACTCTCCTTGGGTATCTTCCGGGCATTATCCATGCGGTGTGGGTTATTGCCAAAAACTGATAGCCACTGGTCTACTTAGGGGAAACTCTCACTGCCCAAAAGAGTCAGGAGGCATTATTCCTTGGGACCTGAGGCCCCATTCCACTGTATTTCGACGTCCAGCTCCTTTTCATCAAAAAGCATCTGATCGTCAAACTCATAGAGTAAAATCCAGATAATCTTATCGGCATCGTAGACCAAGTGAAAATAGCGGTCACCCTCACAATGGATCACAAAGTGAACCTGCAGGCGCTGACCTTTGCGCTGCCCGTAGGAGCGGCGTACTTCTTCGACTTTAAGCACCTCTCGGTTTTTGCGTTTAACGTAGCGCGGCTCGATGCGTTTGTGTTCCCATCCGCTGCGCGTGGATTGAGTTTCATCTTTAAAGCTGCGAAAGACCGCATCGACGTTCACCTTTTCTTTAAGGAGAGTCTGCATGAAATTATATTGATACTTCCTTCCATATATCTTTTCATGTATATTACAAATAAAACACCCACTAATTCAATTATTATTTCATGGTATCCTATCCTGCTTTAGACCTCGGAACTTATAATCCTGAGGAGGACGTCCACAAGATTACTGACTACCGGTGCGTAAACCGAGACATGCAACATAGCTCCATCAAAGAGCGACTGTATCTACATCTTGACATGAACTGTTTTTATGCCCAGGTCGAGCAGCAGTCCTTTAAGCTACACGGGCTGCCAATCTACATTGGGGGGTGGTACAAAGGCGAACAAGGTATCCCCCGAGGCATTGTAGCCACCAGTTCTTATGAGGCTAGGGCCCTGGGAGTTAAGACCGCCATGAGTGCCTATGAGGCCGAGCAGATCTGCCCATATATTATTGGGCTCCAAGCCGACTACGAAAAGTACAAAGGCGTCAGCGCTCTCATCGAAGATGTGCTCGAAGAGTTTGCTCCCTCTGTCGAAAAATACTCGATGGATGAATATTTTCTGGATATAAACTTTTTAAAGGATAAATCGAGGAGAGAAATCCAACAATTTGGCAGCGATCTGAGGAATTTGATTTATCGGGAAATTGGGCTCGTCTGCTCGATCGGGATCTCCTATTCAAAAACCTACAGTAAGCTGGCCAGCGACATTAATAAACCTGATGGGTTGACGTTGGTGCTGGATAAACAAGAAGCCAAAGACATGATTGGCCCGATGCCCTTGGATGAGGTATGGGGCATTGGACGAAAACGCTACACCAAATTGAAGACCAAAGGACTCAAAACGATCGCCAATGGCATCGAACGAGGCTACCCGGTCTTCCAGGAACTATTCGGAAAATACTTTGGCAAGATCATGTGGGAGATGATCGCCGGCAAAGACCGAGCAAAAGTACTCTCCGGGCATCATATCACCAAGGATCAGCTCAGCTACAATCACACCTTCAGCGTCCAAACGAGTGATCCGACGCAAGTGCGCGGAGAAATGATGCAAGGCATTACCCGTCTGGGATACCGGATGCGAGCTTATGGAATGCGCGCCCGCACATTCTTCTGCTTTATTGGGATTCAGCATAAAGAGCACAAGGGATTAGGCTTTCGGTTCAGCACTGATGGATTCACCAACCTCGACGACTATATTCACTACGAGTGCATGCGAAAAGCACGCCCTCGCATCAAAGCCTTGCTGGATCGTGGCTTTACGCTTCGACGAATGAGCATCGGCACAATTAAAGTGGATCACTCAGGTCAGCAGGAGTTGTTTTTCAAGGAAGAGGCGAAAACCCGAAACTTTCACTTGGTCCAAGATGCAATTAATAACCGGCACGGAGCCGATACCATTACCAAAGCCGCCGTCATGGATAGCGTCCCAGGCAAGACACATTTCCTTGAGCGCTCATGATTATTGCCTGGAGCAACATCACAGGTACCCCTCTATCACTGATTTTATGATAGTGCAAGGAATTAAGTCGGGTTTGTCCGTGATAGTTACCGATAGAGTGTCGCCATCAAAGATGACATCACCGGTAACCTGACCACCCGGCACAGCGATGGTAAACGACCCGCTGTCATCATTTATCTGGATGTTGCCGTCATTGTTGGTGATCTCCTCAGTAATAATTTGTTTCGCCTGATCCGTGCTTTT
>CAYNKF010000074.1:6095-8769 GCA_964397705.1 uncultured Balneolaceae bacterium
AAAAGACCTGGAGCGGGATGCTATATATCACAATGTCTGACACAGAATAAATGATGAGGTGAGCTAGTGCAATTACCTTTCTAATCGGGAGAATTTTTAATAGCAACTAGTTGAAACCGACCTGACAGGATCTGTCAGTATAACTCTTATCTTTATAATCAAGGGCGAAATAATTTTAATTGAAGCTCAACTATTATGTCTAAAGATGAAATTGTACTGATTATTGATAAGTCGGGATCCATGGATAGCATCAAGGAAGACGCCATAGGTGGATTTAATTCCTTTTTAGCTGAGCAAAAAAATATTGATCGGGATGCGAGTGTGACTTTTGTCTTATTTGATGATCGTTATGATTTAATTCATAATGGCAAGAACATACATGACGTTGAAAAGCTGAATAAGAAGACCTACCGTCCCTCCGGTACTACAGCACTACTGGACGCCGTCGGACGAACGGTGGATCGTGTTGGAGATCGCTTGGATAAGTTGAAAGAATCAGAAAAACCTGAAAATGTGATCGTTTTTATTTTGACAGATGGTATGGAGAACGCCAGCTCAGATTATAACAAGGATCAGGTAAAAGAGATGATCCAGCATCAGGAGTCGAAATATTCTTGGGAGTTTATCTACGGGGGAGCCAATCAAGACGCTTTTGAAGAAGCCGGCGGGTTGGGGATTAAGGCTCAAAATACTTTCAATTTTGAAGCTACCGGTGAAGGAACACGAGAAGCCTATGAAAACTCTTCTGATATGGTGGCAAACTATCGCGAGAGACCGGATTCTAAAAAACAATAATGCGTTGTAAACATCTGTTTCAGATCAATGATTGAAAGGTGCATCAAATATCAGGTAGCGTTTAAAAAAGTCCCCGCTCTATTTCAAACGGGGATTCTTTTTCTTGGGATTATATTCCCTTGATTGTCAGTGTTTGTTATCTTAATAGCGATAATCCCGACATAACTTTCACCCATATAGCGCCTCTTTTGATGACGCTGAAGTATTGCGGTCTCTGTTGATTTAGTAATATATAATGAAATAGTTTTATTACCTTTCGGCGGTCAGATAATACTGGATAAGTTATTAGATAGGAAGAAAATTTATGAACAAGTTCAGAACCGAATTTCTGAACTTATGTGCATTCCCAGCACTTAAAGGGAAAAAGCAATGTTCAGTGTTATTTTGGTGAAATTTTTTAGGATATACTGAGCTATGTGGGTGAGATGGTACGTTCTGCATACTAAACTGTTCGCCTCATACAGCTCTCATTGCATTATATGAATAAATTAGTTGTGAATAACGGAAGATGATGTTTTGCAGATGCAGTAATGGATTGGGTTTTAAAATTAAGTACAAGTTTCTTTTAAGCATATTTTCGCTAATTTTCGCACTTTTATTCTCGCTCACACCTCTTATTGAATCGGAAGCAGTCGCTTCCCAAAGCGAGCAGATAAGTATGATAGCAGATCTGCTGACAGATAGAAACGGGGATGGTCGTCCTGATCGACTGGGTGAAAGAGTCACGGTAAGAGGTATAGCTACGGTAGCAACAGATGTTCTAAATGATCAATACCTGCTGTTTTACATGCAAGATAAAACGGCTGGTATCATGGTTTTTTCTGATACGCTGGAAATCTCTGTATCGAAAGGTGATAGCTTGGAGGTGACCGGGACTCTTAAGGTTCATGCCAGCAAACCGGAAATTGTGATTGAAGATATTCAGGTCTTAGAATCAACCAAGCGTGTTCCTGAAGCAAAACCGTTGAAAATGGCTTTTGAGGATCCTGAAAATTATAGGGGGCTACTGGTGAGCGGGGAGGCTATCGTACAGGACAGAAGCCCCTCGGAAAACATTAAGATGCTTCAAATATCTCCCGCTACCGGCGCTGATGACTCCCTTCATATTTTCGTATCCCGTGCCAATGTTCATTACGAAGACTTTAACTTTGATGCCCTTGATACAGGGGACCGAATTCATATCCGTGGCATTTTTATCAGGTATATTTCAGACTATAGTGGCAAAACTCTTTACCAGATTTTTCCTCGTAGCCGAGATGATCTCACTGTAAGTAATCTTCAGCCAATGGTCAATGAAGGGTCATTTATCTATGCTGATATTGACACCACCTCTGGTATGATCTATATGTTACTCGAAAATGGCCTTTGGAGATATAACATGTCTGATGAAAGCTGGCGCTTTCTGGATGCCCTTAGCGATTTAGAAAGAGACTTTAGCACCTATGAATTCGGTTTCAATGCTCAAACCAACGTGATTCAATTGTGGTCGAGGGGAATAGGTAAGCTTTACAGTATTGATCCCCAAACCTACAATATCAAGAAAGAAGACCAATCAACCGAACACAAAAACCAGTTTGGACATTTTCCTTTTTTTAGAGATAGCACCCTTTATGCTTTTGGAGGATATGGCTTTTGGGACTATAACAATCTGATAGTTCAATTTGATTACTCACAAAATGACTGGGAGATACAGACCGTTTCCGAAAATTCGCCTTATCCGAGTCGACGGATCCCCACAACCGGCACGTATGATTCCATGCAGGATCGGCTATATATTTTCGGGGGACGTGGCACTGAATCCGGATATCCCGAGGATCACAATTCAGGGTCGCAAGAATTTCAAAACATCTGGAGTTTTTCTTTCAACAGTCAAGAGTGG
>CAYNKF010000075.1:0-6027 GCA_964397705.1 uncultured Balneolaceae bacterium
AGACATAACCCACGTAACCTTTTATACCGAAGATACCTTCCGTTGGCTGGCCAAACACTGGAATGCCTCAGTAAATTTCCCCGCAGACAGGGTCATTATTTTTCAAAAGGCCGATTAATCAGATAGCGTTTATCACAAAATAATACCCCATTACCCCGCTGGCAATCACTTTCATCAGCGTATTTACCAATAAGCCGGCAAATGAACCAAGGGCTGATCTCAACGCACGATCAGATGTTTTACCGCCAATAATTTCGCCCGCGAAAGCGCCTACAAGCGGCCCCACGATAATGCCCAATGGAGGGAAGAAAAAGATACCGATTGTCATACCGATTAAGCTCCCCCAAATACCATAAGGCGATCCTCCGATTTTTTTTGTGCCGTATGCGGGAATCACATTATCCAAAATCATGATTGCAGCAACAATCAGTGCCCAGACAATTAAAAATGTAGCCGAGAATGGTTGCGAGGAAAGCTGTAAAATAAGCAATCCACAATAAGTTACCGGCGTGCCCGGAACTACCGGAAGAAATGATCCAATGAATCCGGCGATTATTAGCAGCGTTCCAAGAATAAGAAGAATTATATCCATAACGGCCTGTTACCTTAAAAGTTAATCCGATGGCTATATAAAACGATAAATTCTCCAACAAGTTACATCCAAAATTTACGATTGGATGTTAAAAGTCCTAAACTTGTCTTAACAATGGGGTCCATAAAATAAAAAATGTAGGGGTGATGGATTTAAAATCATTCTTCAGTGAACTCAAGAAGCGTAATATTTATAGGGTATCCGTAGTATATGCTATTACAGCTTGGGTGCTAGTTCAAGTTGCCTCGATAGCAACCGACACTTTTGGTGCTCCTCCGTGGGTGATGAAAATGATAATCACTCTCATCCTACTTGGATTTCCCATCACACTTGTGGTTACCTGGGCTTTTGAGGTCACGCCCGATGGGATCAGAAAGATGGGGCCAAAGTCTGGAAACAACCAAGACTATGAAAATACTTTCTGGATCGGCGTTTCTGTTGTAGTTTTAATTTTGTTTGGTGGCTGGTGGTATCTAACGATGGGGCCAAATAACAAACAAGCTGCATCACAAAATATCAGTGATTATTCTATTGCTGTATTACCCTTAAAAAGTATAAGCAGCAGGGATGAACCCTTACCACTGGCAGAGGGCCTCCACGATGATTTATTAACTCGATTGGCTAACGTTTCTGATCTAAAGGTTATCTCCCGTACATCGGTCGAAAAATTTCAAGGAAGTGAGTTAACTCTTCCTGCCATTGCTGATAGCCTAAATGTCAAATGGATACTAGAAGGAAATGTTCAAAAAGGCGCTGCCAAAGTTCAAATTAACGCACAACTCATTGATCCCTCTACAGACACCCACATCTGGGCCGAAACATATCAGCGAGAACTAAACGCGCAGGATATTTTTGCTATTCAAGGAGCAATAGCTCGAGAAATTGCCGATGCTTTGCAAGTGGAACTCTCTGCAGGTGAACAGGACCGGATAACTGGCGCCCCATCAGGAGACCTTGAGGCGTATCGTCTATATGCACAAGGTAGGCAAGAACTGGCCCATCGGACATATGGTATAGATGAACACGTAAAAAAAGCTACAGAATACTTTCATAAAGCGATCAAGTTAGATTCAACCTTTGCTCTGGCGTGGTCGGGCTTAGCAGATGCTGCAGCAAATTACTACGGAACACGATCAGATACTCTTTCGTTTCTACCAGTAGATCAAGAAACAGCGGCCAAAAGAGCATTAGAGCTAAATCCTAATTTAGCTGAGGCACATACTTCTATGGGCCATGTAAAGCTTAAAAACATGAATGCTCCAGCAGCCCGGGAGCAACTAGAACGAGCAATAGAGCTTAAACCAAGTTATTGGGAAGCCCATCACCTACTTGGCGAATTGTACTATAAAATTATGCGTCCTAAACAGGCTTTAAACCACATAAAAATTGCTACTGAGCTCAATCCTCAACACACCCGTGCCCGCCATTTGCTTTACGATGCTTATAATACCATTGGAAAACCAGAGAAAAGCCTTAAAGAAGCCCGGCTTCAAAAAAAGATGGGGCTTGAACATGCCGTAGCAATTGGTGGGGAGGTACGAGCACTTATGGACTTACAAAAACATGAGCAAGCCCAACGGCTTGCGAAAGAAAATTTGAAAACAATTATGGGACCATGGTTTAAAGCCTACCTAATACAAATCACAACAGCACAAGGAGACACCCTCACAGCCCAAAATTATCTTGCCGACCTCAAAGCTTCTGACCTTGCCCCTCGTTACTTGGCATGGGGATATTGGGGGATTGGGAAAACGCAGAAGGCGATTGAAAAATATCAGCAACTCAAACCAAACGACTGGAAATATCCTGGAGCTATGGATGGATTACGCAGACTTGGCAAAAAGTATCCAGATATTCAAGATAGTTCTGAATATAATGAGCTAATACAAAGATTTTACGAAGCTTGGAATTTAAATCCTAATGGGAGCTTTCCGGATGAATAAATTCATATATCATGCCAGAGCTACCTGTTTCCGATATTGACTGATGCATATCGCCCCAAACACTGGACCCACAAACAACACCAGAAACACCAGCGGATCCTGCCACTGCGCCCAAAGCCAATTTGTTAATTGTATGCTTACAATGGTAATCGCGAAACCGATACTGTTGACGATGGTCAAACCGGTAGCCACGTATTCGGAATCCGATGAATGGGCTACGAGCGTTGAAAATTGGGGCGAATCTGAAACCACAAAGGATCCCCATACCAAGAGTAGGGTAATAAAAAGAGCGAACGGCAACTCAACAAAAAATGGCAGCGCCAAGCAACAAAGTCCCGACCCGATCAAGGATACAAATGCCACTTTTTTACTGCCAACTGATAGCGACCAATGTCCACCCAAAGCACAACTTATACCTCCCACAGCAATAGCCCCAAATGACCATAGTGAGATATTTGATGCCGCTAAGCCGTTTATTTGCCCATGAAATTCAATCATAATGGGGATGAATGCCCAAAACGTATATAGTTCCCACATATGTCCGAAGTAGCCAAATGCCGCCGATCGAAAGTTCTTATTCTTAAAGAGGCGAACCATTGCAGATGGCTTGAATTCGCCCTTTTTACTTTGATAAGGTCCATCAGGAACTGCAAAATAAAGAACTACGCCCCCCGCTGTGGCAAACCACGAAGTAGCAAACAGGATTACTTTCCACGGCAAGTCGGCTGAGACAAATTTAATGAGATGCGGAAAGGCCGTACCCAAAACTAAAGCGCCAACCAAATAGCCCAACGCCTTTCCAAGTCCTTCTCTATGCCAGTCCGAAGCTATTTTCATACCCACCGGGTAGATGCCCGCCAAGAAAAAGCCCGTGGCAAATCGGCTGAGCATCAACCAGAAAAAAGTACCGCTATACACCGTTAGAGCATTCGCACTAGCCCCCAAAATAGCACACCACATAAACACTTTACTCGGCGAAATGCGATCTGCAACACTAAGAAAAGCAAAGACCAGCGTACCGATAATGAATCCAAATTGCACGGCCGAAGTGATATATCCAACAGCCATCTCGGTTAGCTGTAACTCCTGCACTAGATCAGGAATAACGGCATTGCCAGCAAACCAGAGCGAAGTTCCGGCGAATTGGGCTAAAACAATAACAGGAAGTATGCGCGTGGGTATAGAGTTCTGCATCAATTACTCCACCATTGGCAGATCTACGCCGCGCTCTTTGGCCGTTTTGATGGCTTCGTCATAACCGGCATCCGCATGACGCATTACCCCACTGCCGGGATCATTGGTCAGCACACGTTCGAGTCGCTTATCAGCCGATTTTGATCCATCGGCCACACAAACCATTCCTGCATGAATGGAATATCCAATACCAACACCACCTCCGTGATGCAGCGATACCCAACTAGCTCCGCTTGCTGTATTTAACATAGCATTCAGCAACGGCCAGTCGGCAATAGCATCGGATCCATCTTTCATGCCTTCAGTTTCGCGGTTAGGGGATGCCACCGAGCCGGTATCCAAATGGTCACGACCAATAACAAGCGGGGCATCCACTTTGCCCTTTTTGACAAGCCAGTTAAACTTGGCCCCCATCTCCGCGCGTTCCCCGTATTCCAGCCAGCAGATACGAGACGGCAATCCCTGGAACTGCACCTGATCCTGTGCTTTATGAATCCAGCGGTGAAGGGCTTCTTTTTCAGGAAAAGTCTCTAATACTGCCTGATCAGTGGTATAAATATCTTCGGGATTACCGGACAGCGCTGCCCATCGAAACGGACCCGATCCTCTGCAAAAAAGTGGGCGTACAAAAGCAGGCACAAATCCGGGAAAATTAAAGGCCTCTTCCATACCACGATGATCGGCCACCTGTCCCCGCAAATTATTGCCATAATCAAAGGTGATAGCTCCTTTTTCCTGCATTTTAAGCATCGTTTCCACATGCGTTACCATCGAGTCGAGCACGGCATCCTGGTACATTTCTGGATTTAATTCACGTTCTTCGGCGGCCTCTTCGACCGACATTCCTGCCGGAATGTATCCAAGATGAAGGTCATGAGCTGCCGTCTGATCCGTCAACACATCTGGAATCACATCCTTTTCAAGCATTTTGGGCAGAACCTCGGCCACATTGCCCAGCAACCCAATGGATAAGGCTTCCCCTTTTTCTTTGGCATCCAGTGCCTTATCGAGAGCCTCATCCAAATTGGTACACTTTATATTACAATAACCGGTTTTAATACGGCGATCTATATGGCTTTCTTCCACCTCTATGGCTATACATACCGCACCGTTCATCGTAGCGGCCAACGGTTGTGCACCACCCATACCACCAAGTCCAGCCGTAACCAGCAGTTGGCCTTCGAGCGTACCGTCAAATTTCTGGCGGGCACATTCGGCAAAGGTTTCGAAGGTACCCTGCAAAATTCCTTGTGTACCGATATAAATCCATGAACCCGCCGTCATCTGTCCATACATTGTCAATCCCATTTTATCAAGGCGACGAAATTCATCCCAATTAGCCCAGTTTGGTACCAAGTGCGCGTTAGCGATAAGTACGCGCGGGGCTTCTTCGTGGGTCCGAAATACGCCCACCGGCTTGCCGCTTTGCACCAAAAGCGTCTCGTCATTCTCAAGTCGTTTCAGCGTTTCAACAATCTTGTGATAGCTCTCCCAGTTACGCGCCGCTTTGCCACTCCCGCCATAGACGATTAGCTCATCAGGCTTTTCAGCCACATCCGGGTCAAGATTATTCATCAACATGCGCAGGGCAGCCTCTTGGTGCCAGCCCTTGCACTGCAGATCAGTTCCCGTTGGTGCTTTAATATTTTTGACAACGCCTTTATCTGTACTCATCACCACTATTTTTACTTTTTATTTTCAAATAATGTAATAAATATAACGCGTTTTTACGTACCGCATAAAGCTGTTTGAAAATCCGAGTATCAGCCGTTAAATAATAGAGACACTAAAAAGTTGCTTCACTATGTCGGTTTAATTATCATGCACGGCGTAAATCTATTATGTTATTGGGAATTGCAATTCTAAATAAATACCAGTTTCAATGGCAAACGAACAAACAGGCACGGTAAATGCTGCCCAACAAAATGACTTTTTTGGTCATCCGCGGGGGCTGTCAACGCTATTCTTTACTGAGCTTTGGGAACGCTTCAGTTACTATGGGATGCGAGCATTGCTCGTTCTGTATATGACAGCAGAAACGATGACCGCGAATCCCGGACTGGGATTTAGTGTTGGCAAGGCTACCGCTATATATGGACTCTATACCTTTTTCGTTTACGTACTTTCACTACCAGGCGGATGGATCGCCGATAAACTTTGGGGACAACGTAAAGCTGTTTTCGTAGGTGGTGTTATCATTGCCGCCGGACACTTTAGTATGGCTGTCCCATGGATTGAATTTTTCTACCTTGGCCTGGCGCTTATCGTAATTGGTACTGGCCTGCTGAAACCCAACGT
>CAYNKF010000075.1:6037-8748 GCA_964397705.1 uncultured Balneolaceae bacterium
TTCTTCTACCTTGGATTAGCCTTAATTGTCATCGGTACCGGATTATTAAAGCCGAACGTCAGTTCTATGGTTGGTGACTTGTATCCCGAAGGCGGTGCACGACGCGATGCCGGTTTCTCTATCTTTTATATGGGGATTAATTTCGGTGCCATTTTAGGGCCCTTGCTTTGTGGTGTACTTGGCGAAGGCTATAATTGGCACTTAGGATTCTCACTGGCCGGTTTCGGCATGGTGCTCGGACTTATTTCTTATAAGTTTGGATATAAATTCCTCGGTAATGCCGGTGACCTTAAAACCGGTGAGACTGAGGAAGTACTCCAGGCACGTAGTCGAAAATTCTATGCCACCATTTCGGCTGTAGCTGCTGCAATCGTTGCCTTTATTTTCCTGATGAGTTCCGGAGTTATAAACCTTAGCCTGCAAAATTTAGCCGGATATCTTGGCGGTGCTGCTGTTGCAATTACTATTATCTTTTTTGGATACATTATCTTCTTTGGCGGTCACAACAGGGAAGAACAAAAGAAACTGGGCGTTATATTCTGGCTGTTTATTCTTGCTGCCCTTTTCTGGAGCGGATTTGAGCAAGCAGGTTCATCTCTCAACCTATTTGCCAAAGATCTTACCAATCGTTCTATCGGAGATGTGGCATGGCTTGATGGTGGAGTAGCACTCTTAATTACGGCCCTTATTGCTATCCCCATTTTATATGTCGTTTATCGCGTATACAATCGGGATAACTTATGGAGCTTTGCAAAAGGTGTCGTTGCTGTTTCCTCGGTTGGAATTCTAATATTCCTGTGGTGGCTCATACAGCGCATTGGCATCGGATGGGAAACACCGGCCAGCACACTTCAGCTTATTAATCCCTTTTTTATTGTTGTATTTGCACCCATTTTTGGGTTTATGTGGACATGGCTGGCAGCTCGCAATGCCAATCCATCTATTCCCGTAAAATTTGGTTTGGGACTCTTTGGCCTCTCTGCAGGATTCTTTGTCCTCTCGTGGGGTGCCGCCAATGCCACCGAAGCAAATCCGGTAAGTCCTGCCTGGCTCGTCGTTACTTATTTTCTACATACGGCCGGTGAGCTTTGCTTGTCACCTGTAGGACTTTCATCCATGACTAAGTTGGCACCAAAATCACGTGTCAGTCAAATGATGGGAATCTGGTTTGTGGCAGCTGCCGTAGGAAACCTCTTTGCAGGTCTTATGGCCGGTCAGCTTGAAGTGCTCTCTGAATCTAGCCTCTTTTGGTGGGTAGCCATGATTGTAGGCGGTGGCGGAGTTATTGCCTTGATTGCAAGTCCATTCGTACAAAAATTAATGGGCGATGTAGAGTAACGTTTTTGAATACCTTTTACCCCGAACCCTGTCAGAGTATAGGACTTTGACAGGGTTTTTTATTTGAATGATATAAGGGACAAAACCCCTTATATTTATTACTATGACAAAACAGGAAGGCACTAACAATACAGAAGAACAACAAGAAATCAACCAGAAGCAACCAATTGCGGCTATTGCCACTCCCGTTGGCGAAGGGGGTATTGCCGTAATTCGCGTATCCGGTAAGAATGCCATTGCCAAAGTTAATGAAGCATTTGAGGGCCAAAATTTAACCGATCAACAATCACATACAGTACATTTTGGCAAGATTGTAGATAAGGAAGGAAATGTGGTAGATGAAGTACTAGCTACGTTATTCCATTCACCAAAATCGTACACTGGAGAAGAAACGGTAGAAATTTCGTGTCACGGCGGTGTTCTTGTCACGCAGGCTGTACTCGAAACTATGTTAGCGCTGGGTATCAGCTCGGCCGAACCGGGGGAATTTACCCAGCGGGCTTTTCTAAATGGTAAAATGGAGCTCAGTCAGGCAGAAGCCGTTGCCGATCTTATCCACGCCAAAAGTCAAAAAGCCATGGATGCGGCTCATCAACAACTTGAAGGTCAGCTCGGCGAACACATCAAACAATTTCGTCAGCAAATTATTGATGCCACAGCCATGGTGGAACTCGAGCTCGATTTTGTGGAAGAAGACGTGGAGTTTGCCGACAAAGAAGAGCTGGAGCGTCTGCTGAAAGAACTGGATACAGAAATTGATAACTTGTTGGCCACCTACGAAACAGGACGGCTGGTCAAACACGGCGTGCGTACCGTTTTTATTGGGCTACCTAACGCCGGTAAATCCACCCTGCTGAATACACTGGTGGGCAAAGAACGTGCGATTGTTACCGATATTGCGGGCACTACGCGCGATACCATTGACGTGGACTGGAGTTACGACGGACTTCGGTTTAAGCTTACCGATACTGCCGGACTTCGCGATACCGAAGATGTCATTGAGGCCGAGGGTGTTAAGCGGTCGCAGGAGGCTTTTGAAAAAGCCGATCTGGCAGTCTATCTGAAAGATCTATCAAAAGAGCTCACCCAGGAAGAGCGGGAAGATATCGCCCAATTCCAAAAAAGTGCAGGAGAAACGCCATTTGTGTTTATTGGCACCAAAAACGATATCGCGTTGGATATCGAGGACGAACGCATGGACTACGACTTAAAAATATCAGCGCTCGAGGGTGAAAAAATAGACGAACTCAAAAAGCTGATGAAACAGCGGGCGCTCGAAAATAAAGCATATGACTCATCTAGTCTACTGGTCACATCCAGCCGTCATCGCGATGCCCTACAAAATGCCCAGAAAAATGTACGCAGTGCCTTAA
>CAYNKF010000076.1:0-8718 GCA_964397705.1 uncultured Balneolaceae bacterium
GCTGCTAAAGCCAATCTGTTGAATTTTAACTGGGATTTGTATTGCCCTTCCTGCCGGAGTATTCAAGAATCGGTAAAAACCTTGAATCAGATTCATGAGCCATTCTATTGTGATGAGTGTGAGCAGGAATTCACCGTCAATTTTAATCAAACGGTTCAGCTCAGTTTTTCACCGCATCCGCTCGTTCGGAAAATAAGTAAGGATCAATATTGTACTCGTGGCCCACAGCAGAAGTCACATGTGGTACTACAGCAGTATCTAAAACCTGGCCAAAAGCGATATTTAATGACAGATTTTGAGTCCGGGGAATATATTTTAAAATCCACTCAATCAAAGGGCGCTGCAAGAGTGCATGTAGACGATGAAGGAGATGATACGGTCCATGTAAATATTAGTCCATCAGGACTTTCCGGTGAAGAGGTTCATATTGCAAACAGCCCAAACCTGAGTATTGAAAATACGACTGATGAAAATCAGCTGATTACTCTCGAATATAAGAAATACTCTTTGAACGGGGTTAGTGCTGCCCGGGCGACATCATCGCAGTTGTTTCGCAGTCTTTTTGCGGATGAAGTATTGCGTAAGGGTGAAAAGATATCAGTTGATAACCTGACGTTGATGTTTACCGATTTATTTGATTCAGCGGGTATGTATAACGAGGAAGGTGATGACAAGGCCGTAGGGCAGGTTATTGATCACTTTGAGATTTTGCATCAGGTTGTTTCAAAAGAGAATGGTGCTATCGTTAAAACAATTGGCGATTCGGTTATGGCGGTATTTTGTGAGCCCGACCAAGCCTTGCGAGCATATTTAAGGGCTCAAAAAATGATATCGGAGGACGAACGCTTTACGGATGATTTTCAGCTAAAGGCCGGAATTCACCATGGAAGTTGTGTGGCAGTTAATTTGAATAGCCGTATAGATTACTTTGGTTCTACTGTTAATATTGCTTCCCGGTTTGTGGATTATGCCTCAGAAAGTGAGCTTATTATTTCTCAGAACGTATTTAACAAGTACAACTTGCAAGAAATACTTGAG
This sequence comes from uncultured Balneolaceae bacterium, assembly GCA_964397705.1. Classification (GTDB taxonomy): domain Bacteria; phylum Bacteroidota; class Rhodothermia; order Balneolales; family Balneolaceae; genus Fodinibius. The sequence goes on from CAYNKF010000076.1 coordinate 1,039, forward strand.
GAGTCTGGCAACAAAGAGAGAGTTGAGGATATGAATATTCGTCTTAAGGGATTTGATAAAGAATCATTTTCGGTCAAGCGAATTCAAATAAGTGATTCACCGCTTCGATTAGCTATATAAGGCTTTTTTCTTATCTAAATTATAGCTTGAGGGACACCTCTACTTACCGTAGCTTATCTGCTGGTAAAACTTTTTTAAAACTATATATCTGATATGAACGCAAAAGAAAATTCTCGCCAGCCTGTTGCTCCCGGAGCAAAAAAGATGAAAAAGCAGAAGAATATTGCACTTATCGCCCATGATAATCGTAAAAAGGATTTAATCGATTGGTGTGATTTTAATAAGGGATCGCTTTCGAAACATAATCTGTTTGGAACAGGTACGACCGGCAAAATGATTGCCGATAAGGTAGGTTTGGATGTGAATCGCTTTAATAGTGGGCCGTTGGGAGGTGATCTTCAAATTGGCGCCGCTATTGCAGAAAATCAGATTGAAATGATGATCTTTTTCTGGGATCCACTGCAAGCCCAGCCGCATGATGTTGATGTAAAAGCACTGCTGCGGATTGGCGTGCTTTATAATATCCCGATGGCGTGCAACCGATCTTCGGCCGACTTTATGATCTCAACGGATCTGATTGATGAGGAGTACGATCGTTTTATCGTTGATTACAGCCAACGCTTTTCAAAAGATGTAGAGAAAAAAGTAGATGACTAATTCTCCTGATAACAATCGAAATAATCTGGCCGATGAGTCCAGTCCGTATTTGCTTCAGCATGCTGATAATCCGGTAGATTGGTATCCATGGGGAGAAGAGGCATTTGAAAGGGCAAGGAAAGAAGACAAACCGGTACTGGTATCTATAGGCTACGCAACCTGTCACTGGTGCCACGTGATGGCACATGAGTCGTTTGAGGATGAAGAGATTGCTGAATTGATGAACCGGGCTTTTGTGAATATTAAAGTAGATCGCGAAGAACGCCCTGATATTGACAACACCTACATGTTGGTTTGTCAGATGCTTACCGGCAGTGGTGGATGGCCTCTCAACGTTTTTTTGACGCCTGATAAGAAGCCTTTTTATGCAGCAACGTATATTCCTAAAGTGGGGCGACAGGGACGTCCGGGGATGCGCGAGCTTATCCCGTGGATTTCTGAGCTCTGGCAGAATGATCGGAAGAAAATATTGAATTCCACCGATGAAATTGTCTCTGCTTTTCAGAAGTCGAATGCATTTTCGCCGGCTGATTCTTTAAACGATAATATTTTAGATGAGGCATATCATCAGTACGAGCAGCAGTTTGATAATGATTATGGCGGCTTTGGCTCCTCACCCAAGTTTCCGAGTCCGCATAATCTGATGTTTTTATTGCGCTATGCAGATCGCAAAGAGGATTCAAAAGCACTGGAAATGGTAGCGAAAACGCTTACTCAGATGCGAATGGGTGGTATTTTTGATCAAGTCGGTGGTGGATTCCATCGTTACTCAACGGACCAGAAATGGTTGGCGCCCCACTTCGAAAAGATGCTTTACGATCAGGCGATGCTGCTCATGGCTTATACCGAAGGTTGGCAGTGCACTAATAATGACTTATTCAAGCAAACTGCGGATGAAATTTACAGCTACCTAAACCGTAAGATGCAGGATGAAAAGGGGGGATTTTATTCTGCTGAGGATGCTGACAGTGAGGGAGAAGAAGGTAAGTTTTATGTCTGGAGCACTGAAGAAATTAGAGAATTTTTGCCGTTAGCTGAGGCGGAGCTTTTTATCGAGGCCTATAATCTAAATGATGAAGGCAATTATCATGACGAGTCTACCGGTCGGAAAACAGGTAAGAATATTCCATACCTCCAGAAATCGTTTGAAGAACTTGCCTTTGAGCGGGATATGGAGCCTGAAAATCTGTATTCTTCGTTAATATCAATCCGAGAAAAATTATTGGAGGAACGCAAAAAACGAGTACATCCGTTGCTCGATGATAAGATTCTTACCGACTGGAATGGATTGATTATTGCAGCGTTGGCCAAAGCTGGATCGGCGTTTAAAAACAAGGATTATATTGCAAAAGCAGAACAGTGCTGGTCATTCATTGAAGATCAGATGTTAACTGAAGACGACAGACTTAAACATCGATATCGCAACGGTGATGTAGCTATTAATGGTCATGCTGATGATTATGCATTTGTGGTGTGGGGACTTTTGGAGTTATACCAAGCTACACTTAAAACAAAATATTTGCAGTATGCTGTTTCATTGAATCAGCAATTTATTGATGATTTTTGGGATGATGAAAACGGAGGTTTCTACTTTACGGCTGAATCAGCAGAGGAACTGTTAGGGCGTAAGAAAGAGATTTATGATGGGGCAATGCCTTCGGGAAATTCTATTGCCATGATGAACCTGCTTCGCTTAGGACGAATGACTGCAAATACGGGGTGGGAACAGATGGTAGATGAATCGCTAAAGTTGTTTGCCAACAGTATTGAAAAGGCACCAACAAGCTTTGGAGCTGCACTTCAGAGTATTGATTTTTTGGAGGGGCATGGTCAAGAAATTGTTATAGCAGGTTCTCAAGATGATTCTGAGTTCAATCAGTTTATACGTCCTCTGCACGACCGTTTTTTACCTCGGGCGGTGATTATTTACCATGATCCGGAGGATGGTATAATACGTGATTTAGTTCCGTATCTATCTGATTTTGGAATGAAAGATGAGAAACCTACTGCCTATGTGTGCCAGAATTATGCTTGCGAGCTGCCTACGAATGATCCTGATAAAATGATGGAGCTACTTCGTTAGCATTTCTATTCTTCTTTCTTTTGCAACGTAATGACTGAAATATTGGGCGGAGCTTCATATCGAATCGGAGCGAGAGTAAATCCTAGTCCATTATTTACGTTGATGGGTAGGTCGTTCTCCTGGTACATTCCCTGAACATATTTGGTTTCTTGCTGGGATGCAGAAAAGTTCATGCCCATAAAGGGAACATGAATTTGTCCTCCGTGCGTGTGTCCGGATAGTACAAGTTGGTAGTTTTGTTTTTGGACTTTTGCTATTAATCGGTGGTTGACTTGGTGGGAAGCAAATACTTTTAGCGCACTACCGGCAGTACTTTTCGTCAATGAATCTACTTCAGCGGGATCGGCTTGCTTGCTATACACTTCTGTGACACAGGTAATGGTAATATTTCTGGTGCTGTCAATCCGAATGGTGTAATTTTTATCCTGTAGCAAAGGGATATCATGTTCGTTGAGTGCAGGTTCAATATTATTAAGCCCAGCCCAGTAGTCGTGGTCACCAACCACAGCAATAGTTCCATATTTTGACTTTGCTTTGCCCAATTCTTGGGCCGACATCTCAATAAAGTCCGTGCCGTAAGAAATGAGATCTCCGGTGAAAATAATAAGGTCCGGATTTTGAGCATTTACTTTTTTGATGTAGGTCCTGATTTCATTACGCTCCGTATATTCATCCCCTTGGATGTCAGTGATATGAACTATTTTAAGCCCTGCGAGTGATTCGGGTAGATTTTCTACGGATATGGTATGATGCTCTGCTTGCACTTGGGTTGTATGGAGATAGGTTTTTGTTGCGGTATACAGGAAGATTGCTGCGAATAGTGCTACGATTACATGAGGATGCCATCGGCTAATTACGTTTTTATCACCATAAAAATAGTTGGTAATTACATTAATGAGGTCGGTGACTATAATCCAGGTTGCCAACTGAAATACGAATATGAGTCCAAACCAAAACCAGTAAGCTAGGGGTTGGGGATAGTCGAGCAGGTCGATACTTCCGGTGCTGTAAAAATCAATGAGAGCACCAATTGGATAAGCGTAGAATGTGAGCAGGACCAGGGGAACCAGCCATTTATGAAGGTGTGATTTGAAGGTTGCGTAATAGCGAAATGATAGGTAAAGTATGGCCGGTAGCATCAGCGATGCTACCACGAGTGTCATTTTGAGAAGCCAGGGCACGTTCTATTGGTTTTGGTTTCTTTCAGATATCTGTTGTAGAATGATTTCTGTAATATTCATCAAATATACATTTAGTGATGGCTAAACAACAAGGGAATAGGAGAACGTTCAAAGAACTTTGTGCTGATTATGTGTTGAATATTCTTGATCAGGATGAGCGCATGCGGTTTGAGGAGATGCTGGATGAGGCAACGGAAGAGGAGCGGGAGCTGTATCAGCAGATGCGCACGAAGGGAAACGAAATATTATTTTCTGATAAGGATAATCCTTCACCGGGGGAGCTAAGAGAACAGCTACTTGCAGAGGTCGAAGGTCTGAATGAGCAGGTAGCGGATCGTTCTTCTAAACATACGGAGACAGCTACGGATCAAGAGGTTGTAGATAATGTTGCTGAAAACGCTGAAACCCGTGTTTCCCTTACATTGGTGATATCAATCGTTTTGGGTTTTATCTGTTTAAGCCTGGTATTTTATGCTTTTTCGCTGCGATCAGAGATTAGTGCCCAAAAAAGTACTATCGTTAGCCAAGAAGAGGAGATAGCTAGTCTTGAAAATGAGATGAATGAGCTGCAGGAGATGCTTGCAGTGTTAGATTCGCGTCAGCTTCATGTAGTGAGATTGTTAGGGATGGAAGCGAACCCTTTCGGCTTTGGTAACGTAATTTGGGATTCTCAAAATAACAGAGCCGTTGTTCGGCTTGCCGAGTTGCCAGCTCCGGATAAAGAGGAACAATACCAGTTTTGGGCAATTTTTGATAACAAAGCAATAAATATTAGCTCGTTCTCAGTGGATGCCAATGGAGAGGCTTTATTTATGACTGACAATTTGGATGGATTGGGCAACCAAAAAGATTTTTCGTTTGCTGTTACTTTGGAGTCTGATAGAAATTCTTCTCAACCGGATGGCGAAATGCACCTTATGGGGAGCTATAACGGAGAAAAAGGGAATTAATAAGTAATGATGAGTAGAAAGCAGTGAGTGCAGAGCCTCACTACTCAATACTCAAATTCACATACTTTTTATTGTTGACTCATTTTTTGAAAGAGGTAATCTTGAAAACTGAGTACCTTAACACCTGAGGGGACCTGAACCATGGCTTTGGCGATAGATGACGTATTTACCTCGCTAGTCTCTAATCTTGATACTAATCGATCATTTTCAAATACCTCCACCTTAAGCGGAAAATATTTTTCTTTGAATACAAGATTTGTTGGTAAGCTGCTGATAATACTTTCAGCACTTCCACTCCAAGACTCGGCCAGCATGCCCCAATTTACATCGAGCTGATTCGTCATCCATACTTCAGTATGTTCGTTGGGCTCCTCATTATCACGAAAGATAAATTTGTCTGTCTCATACCCGTGAATAGTTGCTGATTCACCGGTGCGTTCGTAATTAACATTATCAGCTTTTTCAGCTGTTTTAGTTGCATTCTGCCCATTTCCAAACATATTCATCATAGAGGTGATATCAGATTTAGAGATTTTCAAGGCTTCATTATCTCCGGTCAGAAAGACAAAATCTTCAAAATCAAGGCGAACAAGCACGCCCTCTGTTTGAATGGATTCCATAAACCCATATTCCTTTTCACCCTGTAATAATATGCGGTCTGGAGTTATAAACAATGTGAAGTTATCATCTTTGTGCTCTACACCTTCTGATGAATAGTTGTAGCTGTTAAAGGTTATTTTGCCCTCAAATTGTGCAGAAGCTGGTTGCTGACTAAAAGAAGCAACTAAGAGCATGGCCGATAGATAATAGGACGCTTTTTTCATGATCAAAAAAGTTTAGGTAAATAGTTGGTTATGCTTTTTTACACCGATAACAAATACAAAGTTTCGTTAAAAATAAAAAGCCTGCCCGAATTAACGAGCAGGCTATCTAACGTTTAGTAACCATAAAAGATTATGCTTCTTGAAGAACGTTGGTATCCACGTTTACTTTATGGATCCAGCCTCCACCGACAACATCATCACCTTCGTAACAGACAACCGCCTGCCCGGGTGTAATAGCTTCTCTCCCGGTGGGGAAGGTGACTTCGATTTCGTCATCGCCTAACTGTTTTAGCTGGCCAACAACTCCGTCATCGTTGTATCGAATTTTTCCAGTAATTTCCATTTCGCCGCCGGGTACTTCTCCATACTTACTCAAATTGATATTTTTGGCTTTGCATGTAGTAGCTACTAAATCCTTTTTTTCACCGATAGTAATAATATTTGTTTCGGGATCTATATCAGTGACATACACACGCTTGCCGAGTGCCAGATCCAAGCCGCGTCGTTGGCCAATAGTGTAAAAGGGATATCCTTCATGTTCTCCAACAATGTTTCCTTCTTGGTCGACAAATTTGCCGCCTTTGACGCGATCTTCAAGGCCATCAACACGATCTTTCAAGAACCGACGATAATCATCGTCAGGGACAAAACAGATTTCGTAAGAGTCGGGCTTGTCGGCTACTTTTGTAAGACCAAATTCTTCTGCCATATCGCGAATTTCAGTCTTTTCGTAGCTTCCAAGTGGAAATATTGTGCGAGCTAAATGTTTTTGTTCAACACCCCAAAGCGCATACGATTGATCTTTTTTGGGATCGAGTCCCTTGGAAATGACGTATCGTCCATTTTCTTCGCGCACATTTGCGTAATGGCCGGTAGCAATATAATCGCACCCAAGATTGTCGGCGCGGCGCAGCAGAGCCGCCCACTTGATGTGCGTATTACATAGAACACATGGATTAGGCGTGCGCCCATTCATATAGTCATCCACAAAACGATCGATAACCCAATCGCCGAATTCGTCACGGATATCTACGATAAAGTGCTTGAAGCCATGGTTGACAGCAATCTGTCGTGCATCGTTCATGGACTCAAGGGTACAGCATCCGGTTTCTTTATCGGATTTGCCGCCTACACGGGAATAGTCCCATGTTTTCATCGTAATTCCGATGACATCATAACCTTGTTCTTTGAGCATAACAGCTGCAACAGAGGAGTCTACCCCTCCGCTCATAGCTACTAATACTCGTCCTTTGCTACTCATGGTACTGGTTGAATTCTGTGAAGTGTGAATGAACTCCGAAGATAAAGGTTTTTTATGTATTTCTTATGAAGAGAATTTGAGACCCTTTAACGGAGTAGTTTCTGATAAATTACATATACAGGTAGGGTTTCCAATCCTCCTGAACTCCACCAAGTATAGATTGTAGGAAGGTAATGTGGATGGGCCGAAAAGGTTTTTGGGTCAATGGCATTTTTGCTTCTTCGGGAGTGCGGTTTCCCTTTTCAACATTACATGTATTACAAGCCGTGACAAGGTTTTCCCAAGTGTCTTTACCACCGCGGCTTTTGGGTAGCACATGATCAATCGTAAGATTTTTTGATGAACCACAGTACTGACAGGTTTTGTGGTCGCGTTTCATGATGTTATGACGCGATAAGACAATTTGATTATAGGGGATGTTAATGTATCGACGCAAACGGATTACAGAGGGATAAGAAAAATCTTCTGTAACGGTGCTGATAGTTCGCTCAGGGTAGTCATGCACCATTTCAGCCTTATCCAAAAAAAGGAGTTTAACCGAACGGTGAACCGAGCAAATACTTAACGGCTGGTAATCTTTGTTTAATACCAGAACATTCGCGTCCATAGCATCTATGTTTTTTTAACCAACAGTGTAATTAACATCAAAAAGACGTTATAACGT
>CAYNKF010000077.1:0-8632 GCA_964397705.1 uncultured Balneolaceae bacterium
ATTCTTGAAATTTCAGACTTCTTAGATGAGTTATCTCCCTCCCATCCCAGCTATAATAATCTTCAACAACTAGAGATTTGGCTGTTGATGGAGCGCAATCTTTTTCAACGAGCAGTGGCTACCGCAAAAAATTTTGAACAGCAATCATCCACGCTTACCTATAGCTTATACAATATTGGGTCCAAGTTACTGGCTGAGCAAAAGTTTGAGCTGGCCGAGCAAGCGTACCTCTATTACATAGATAATAACATAGCATCCTTGGCAAACAGAAGCCGAGAAGAGTTGGCCAATGTATATATACAATGGGCAAAATATCTTAAAAATAACAATCTGGATCTCAGCGCTGAACCTTCCTCTCTTTATCAAAAAGCATTTTCGACCCTAAATTCCCTTTGGAATAATAGTCCTGATTATCAACGTATAGATCAGATATTAACTACCCTGAGCGAATTGTCTCTGGATGTTCTCCATGCTCCGGATAAAGCTGAACAATACCTTGCTGAGCTTCAAAATTTATACACTGGTGTACGCCAAGAGGCCCAACAGGCCTATATAAAAGGCCGCCTACATCTTTATAACAAAGAATATACCCGCGCCAGACTATCGTTTTCAAAAAGCAATAAGCAAGAACGCATTGGGGATCTGGCCGAAAAAAATCGCTATTATCTTGCTCTCACTGACTTTTTTGCCAACGACTATGAATTTGCCAAAATTCAGCTAAATGCGCTCGAACGGCAAACTACTTCGGACTATGCCAACGATGCGGTTCAGCTTAGACTTTGGATTCAAAAAGGATTACATGCAGATAGTACGGGATCAAAACTTAACCCCTTCGCTAAACTCATTGAGCATCTTACCCGAGGTGAACAGAAGCAAAGCATTGCAATACTGAAAAATCTATTTCAAAAAGACCGCTATAATCCACTACTCGGATATGGCCTGCTTGAATTGACGACCGAAAAAAATAAACAGAATGCCGTTTTTATATACCGTGCCATAACCACCTATTTAGAAACACAGGGCGATTACTCTACTCTTCAAGAACAACTTCTGTGGGCTAAAACAAGAATGGCCGATCAGCTGGTGACTAATACTGATATAAATTTAGGACAGCTACAATCAAAGAAAAATCAAACTGAAATTTTTGGGGACGAGCATATTGAAATTCCTAAAACGGTAGATCAATTGTTGCCTCTCTATGAAGAGCTTTTACTTCAATTTCCAAATGGATTTTATGCAACATTTGCACGCGACCGCATTCAAGAACTTGAAAAAATACAGGTCTAACATGATTCTACGTTCTCTTTTGATATCATTGATATTTTGCCTTTTTACAAGCTTTCCAGGGTTAGCTCAGGATAAACTCTTCATCCCGATGGATGCTTCTCAGTCCAATCATCTTAAAGCCTATGGAATTATTTTCAACAATCTGCAGAGTGGTAACTCATCACAATGGCTGCTCAATTACAAGGGCGGCAGTTTTATGACGAACTATTCCGAGAAACTCGTCAAGAAGTCACGTCTTAGAAATGTAAAGATCGAAGTGATTTCAAATTCTAAAGCTGCCCAAATTATCAGCCAAGTACAACAGCCTGATGCCAATACCTCTGTTATTAAGCTCGATAAAGCCCCCCAAATAGCCGTTTATACTCCCAAGCAAGCACTGCCCTGGGATGACGCCGTTACCTTGGCTCTTACCTATGCAGAAGTTGAATTTGATAAAGTCTGGGATCCCGAGGTATTAAATGGCAAGCTTTCGGAATATGACTGGCTCCACCTGCATCATGAGGATTTTACGGGGCAGTACGGCAAATTCTGGGTATCCTCGCGTAATCAGCCATGGTATATTAAACAGGTACGAGAAATGGAAGCGATGGCCAAAGAGTTAGGATTCAACAAGGTAAGCAACGAAAAAAAAGCTGTAGCAGCTAAAATCAAAGAATATGTGGCCAATGGGGGGTTTATGTTTGCCATGTGTTCGGGCACTGATACCTTTGATATTGCGCTGGCAGCACAGGGTGTTGACATTGTTCCAACCCAGTTTGACGGAGATCCTATGGACCCAAAAGCCCAACAGAAACTTAACTTCGATAAAACTCTCGCATTTACTGATTTTGTGTTGAGCACTGATCCCGCCGAATATGAACATGCCAACATTGATGTACCCGTACAATTAGACGAAGTAGACCAATCAATTGACTTTTTTACGCTTTTTGAATTTTCGGCAAAATGGGATCCTGTACCCACTATGCTTACCCAAAATCACGTTAGCAGTATCCGCGGATTTTACGGACAAACTACGGCATTCCAAAAGGATAAAATAAAGGAATCGGTTGTTATATTAGGGGAAAGTCCTGGTCGAGATATGGTCAAATATATCCACGGCAATTTTGGACAGGGTACATTTACCTTTTACGCCGGCCATGATCCCGAAGATTATACGCATCGTGTCAACGATCCCCCCACCGATTTAAGCCTACATACCAGTAGTCCCGGTTACCGGTTAATTCTAAATAACATCCTATTCCCCGCCGCTAAAAAGAAAAAACGCAAAACTTAACACGAAATTAAATAGACACTTAGCAACTGTTAAAATATTAATTCCTAATTTCCAATGGCTGACAACAGAAAACCTACTCAGAACTTTGATGACCTTGTAGAGATCGTACATATCCTTCGCGACGAATGTCCGTGGGATCGAAAACAAACCCACCAAAGTATTAAGGATAATCTCATCGAAGAAGCCTACGAGGCGGTGGAGGCAATTGATAAACCAAACTTTGAAGAACTCGAGAAAGAGCTAGGGGATGTGTTGCTGCACGTCGTATTTCATAGTAGAATGGCCGAACAAACCGATACCTTTTCAATCAAGGATGTCATTTATTCTATACAGGAAAAACTTATCCGTCGTCATCCGCATGTATTTGGAGATGAAGTGGCCGAAGATGAAGAACAGGTGGCCGAAAACTGGGAAAGTATAAAAATGAAAGAAGGAAAAAAATCTGTATTAGAGGGCATTCCCAAACAGCTCCCTGCCCTTATCCGCGCTCAGCGAATGCAGGAAAAAGCAGCAAATGTAGGTTTCGACTGGCCGGAATTTTCTCAGGTTTGGGATAAACTGGAAGAAGAGCTCCAGGAATTTAAAGAAGTACTGGAAGAAGGAGATTCGGAAAAAAGTCGAGAAGAATTTGGCGACTTGCTTTTCTCTCTAGTTAATGCCGGAAGATTTTTTGATCTCAATGCCGAAGACAGCCTACGATCAACAAACAAAAAGTTTATTCGGCGATTTCAATACATAGAAGACCAACTTGATCGAGAGGATAAAACACTTTCCGAAGCCTCACTCGAAGATATGGACAAACATTGGAATCAGGCAAAAAACACAAGATAATTATTTGTTGCCTTTCGATTTAAGACTAAAAAGTATTAAATTAACTCCTCCAAGGTAAACGCTGTTATCTTAACTTTCGTTGTTAAATTAAATCATCGAGTTTAATGGTTGATAGCGTTCAACTTATCCATGATTTTTAGATCTGTTTTTATTACATTTAACCGAAACAAAAAGTATATATTCAATCCTAAATTTCGGAGTATAGAATGGCTGAGAGCACAAATACAGAAATTGATTTAAGTCAGTATCCGCACATAAACAAAGGACTTGCGGGCATTGTTGCCTTTAGCAGCACCAAAAGTTTTATTGACGGACAAAAAGGTGAACTTATTTATGCTGGATATGACATCGATACGTTGGCTGATAATGCAAGCTTTGAAGAAGTATGCTTTCTGTTATGGAATGACCGACTTCCAAATGACAAAGAATTGAATGAACTCAATTCAAAGTTGCAGAATAGTAGAAAGCTGCCCGAACCGGTTTTAAATTACATTAAAAGTACGTCAAAAAATGCTGAGCCTATGGCCGTGCTTCGAACGGCCGTTTCAATGCTTGGTGATTTCCACAATGTGCAAGCCGACGATGTTGAAGAATTCCGTCTAAACCAGGCTATTACAATAACAGCTAAAATACCAACGATCATTGCCGCTTTTGATCGCGCCCGAAATGATAAAAATATCGTAGCCCCTCTCAATGAAAAGAGTACGGCATACAACTTCCTTTACATGCTTAATGATGAAGAGCCGGGCGAAAAGGCTGAGCAAACAATGAATCTCTGCCTTATTTTACATGCTGAGCACGGTATGAATGCTTCTACCTTTACTAACCGAGCTATCTGTTCAACCGAATCAGATATGTACTCTTCGGTAACAGGTGCGATCGGAGCTCTTAAAGGCCCCTTGCATGGTGGTGCCAATCAGCAGGTAATGAATATGCTATTGGATATTGAAGAAAAAGACGCTGATCCCGTTGATTACGTACACGGTCGTCTGGAGCGTAAAGAAAAAATTATGGGATTTGGTCACCGCGTGTACAAGACAATGGATCCGCGAGCTCGAATTTTGCGAGGAATGTCTAAAGAGCTTTCCGAGGAAACAGGACACGAAAATCTTTATGAATGGTCTGAGGCTATTCTTAAAACCATGAAGGACGAAAAAGATATCGATCCTAATGTTGATTTCTTCTCAGCTACGGTATATTACTCAATGGGAATAAAGCCTGACCTATTTACTTGCATTTTCGCAATGAGCCGTGTTTCCGGCTGGACAGGTCATTATATCGAACAGGCCGAAAATAATCGCCTTGTTCGTCCACGTGCTCTATATGTCGGCGAAAAGAACAAAGAGTGGATTTCCGTTGAAAACCGGTAAATTTTGATTATTCCATTAAAAATAAAAAGCCCCGACATTCCGGGGCTTTTTTTATTTTGTACAAAATCTTTTTAGCTAACCTTCTATCACTTTGAAATTGAAAGTTATACAACAAAAGCAGCTATCAGAATTACTAACATCTGCCCAAAAAACTGATTTTGGTCAAGAACACGACTTTGAATCGATAAAAGGATTTCAGGATTTTACCGACCGTCTCCCAATTTCGTTTTATGAAAATATTCAATCTCAGATTGAAGAACTAAAACAAGGGAAACAAGATATATTCTGGCCCGGAAAAGTTGATAAGTTTGCCGTTTCTGCGGGTACCTCCGGTGAGGGCAAACATCTGCCATTAACAAAAGAACGCCTTGAGTCTGATCAAACTTTTATGCGTAAAGTTGTTCAGAGTTATATAATCCAGCGACCTAACATTTTAGATTTGTGGGGTAAGCATATCAGCATTCCCGGAACTCTGGAACAAAAAGAGCATTATCAAATTGGCGAAATCAGTGCCTATACTGCACAAAATGCACCTTGGTGGTTGTCCCCTTTCCAAATCATATCCCCAACAAAACTTAGCCAGCTCCCTTTTAATGAAAAAATAACCCAGACGGTAAACCAAGCTATCAATAGTGATGTACGTGTTATTACAGCCGTACCCAGCTGGATTCTTACTATGTTTAAGCACGTTCTTGATAAAACCGGAGCTAATAGCATTAAAGATGTATGGCCCAATCTTGCGCTCTTGGTGTGTGGAGGTGTAAAATTGGCCAATTATAAACCCCATATCGAAAATCTACTAAACAATCCGGGCGTCGATTTTATTGAGACCTATGGGGCTTCTGAAGGTTATTTCTCTTTTACCGATAAGTTGACTCAAACAGATATGAAACTTGTAGCTGATAATGGCATCTTCTACGAATTCGTCCCCAATCCCCTTCCCGATAAGGAATCTATGGCTATACAGGAAACAGTACCGCTCTGGGAGGTCGAGCCTAACACTCCTTATGCTATGCTCGTGACTACTAATTCGGGCTTGTGGCGATATGCCCTAAACGATATTGTGGAATTCACGCAGACTGATCCCCCCCGAATTAAAGTAATGGGCAGAGTGAGTGAAATGCTCGATGATTACGGTGAAGCACTATATGCCTATGAAGCGGAAGAAGCCTTGCAAAACATTTCAAAAGAATTAGATATAGAAATCGGCAACTTTACGATTGGAGCTACTCTTCAAGAGGGAGCATCTGCACCGCAACACTTTTGGTTTATCCGTACACAGGAACGACTTCATCGAGATACGTTAGACCGGCTTGCTAAACAAATTGACCAAGAAGTACGCGAAATCAATCGGCACTATGCCATCCGCAGAGAAAGTGATGCGCTTGGCCTTCCTAAGGTTTATTCTATCTCTCAACAACAAATAAACAACTGGCTGGCCAGTAAAGGAAAAGATAAGGCCCAAGGCAAACTGCCAGCTATTTTACGTGATGAAGAAGATATTGCCTTTTTTAAATAGCCTAAAATACAAAGGCAGTACTCTTGAACTTCTCGTCTTATCTAAATTAGGTATAGTAAATCCCATAAAAAAGCACCGTAGCAGAGCCACGGTGCCAAGTATCAGTATTCTTACAATCGCTGTAAATCTGCAGTCTTTTATTTCACTACAAGATTCACTATACGCTCGGGGACAAAAATCTCTTTCACAAGATCCCCATCTTCGAGATACTTTTTTACATTCTCCTCAGATTTCGCCTCAGAAAGTACAAACTCTTTATTTTTGGCTTTATCTCTTGGCACGTTAATCTCTCCCCGTACCTTTCCATTCACCTGTATAGGATACAGCTGAGTATCGGATATCAAGTATTCTTCGTTAAATTCCGGCCAATCGACGTAAGTAATACTTTCATCATGACCAATTTTCTGCCAAAGCTCTTCAGCAATGTGCGGCGCAAAGGGTGACAGCAATTTAATAAATTGCTCCAAAACTGATTTCGGATGCTCATCCCATTTATTGGCCTCATTAATGAAAATCATCATTGCTGATATCGCTGTGTTAAATGAGAGATCTTCAATATCTCCGGTCACTTTTTGTATGCATTCGTGAAGCACCTTCAACTGCTCTTTAGAAGGGTCTGTATCTATAACTGATTCACTCAACGCTCCGCTTTCTTCATCGATCATCAATCGCCAAACCCTTCCCAAGAAGCGATAGACACCGTCAACATCTTTGGTGCTCCAAGGCTTTACTTGCTCCAAGGGACCCATAAACATCTCATAAAGACGCATAGAGTCCGCACCGTACTGATCAACGATATCATCGGGGTTAACCACGTTACCGCGCGATTTCGACATCTTGTGGGCTTTAGCATCCACAGTGATCTCGGTGTCTTTTACCACAAAATCATCCCCTTTTTTCTCAACCTGATCTTCACTCAGCTTCACACGCTCCATGTCCTCGACTTCGTCGGCCGCATCAGCGGAGATCCAGTTACCGTCTTTTTTAAAGCCAGTAAACTCCATTTCACCGAGGATCATGCCTTGGTGTACCAATCGCTGAAAAGGCTCTTTGGTGGAAACAACCCCGCAGTCATATAATACCTTGTGCCAAAATCGGGCATACAACAAATGCAACACACTGTGCTCGGCTCCGCCGACGTACAGATCCACCGGCATCCAGTAATTTTCCTCATCAGGATCTACAGGCCCACCTTCAAACTCTGGGCTACAATAGCGAAGATAGTACCAGCAGGATCCCGCCCATTGCGGCATCGTATTCGTTTCGCGTTTGGCCGGCTTCCCTGTTTCGGGATCTTCGGTTTGAACCCAATCTGTTGCTTTTGCCAACGGCGGTTCGCCATCCTCCGTTGGTTCAAAGTCATCCATTTCTGGTAAGGTGACTGGAAGATTGTCTTCACCAACTGGTTTAGGGTCGCCATCTACGTGAATGATAGGAAACGGTTCGCCCCAGTAACGCTGACGAGAAAACAGCCAGTCGCGAAGCTTATAATTGACGGCTTTTTCACCGCGGCCGATCTCTTCAAGCCAATTTGTAATATTTTCAATAGCTTCTTCTACCGGCAATCCATTTAATGAAATATCATCATTCTCAGAGTTGACCATTGCCCCCTCTTCCGTGTCGGTATACGCCCCTTCTGAGACATCTCCACCCTCTACAACTTCAACGATATCAAGATCGAATTTTTTGGCAAATTCCCAATCACGATCATCATGTCCGGGTACCGCCATAATTGCTCCGGTACCGTAGGTCACCAGTACATAATCCGCAACCAGAATAGGAATTTCTTCTCCCGTAGCAGGATTAATGGCCTGTGCACCGGTAAATACGCCCGTTTTCTCATCACTCAGTTCCGTGCGCTCCAGATCAGACTTACGCGCCGCTTCTTCCTGATAGTCTTCAACTGCTTTTTTCTGATCCTTGGTTGTAATCTTATCAACTAAATCGTGTTCCGGGGCCAGCACCATGTAGGTGGCTCCAAAAATAGTATCGGGACGCGTAGTAAAAACACGAATCTCTTCATCATATCCGGCAATTTCAAAATCAATATTGGCGCCGATAGATTTACCAATCCAATCGCGCTGCATCTTTTTGGTCGATTCCGGCCAATCCAGATCATCTAATCCCTGAAGCAGACGATCGGCATATTCGGTAATCTTAAGTACCCACTGACGCATCGGCTTTTTAACAACCGGAAAGCCGCCAACTTCGCTCTTCCCGTCAATCACTTCCTCGTTAGCAAGCACTGTACCCAACTCCGGACACCAATTTACGGGTACGTCATCTTCATAGGCTAATCCCTTCTCATAGAGCTTTAGAAAAATCCACTGCGTCCACTTGTAATAATCAGGG
>CAYNKF010000078.1:0-8599 GCA_964397705.1 uncultured Balneolaceae bacterium
AGTAAAAAGTGAGACATCCAATCAGGGCGTGGATCATCAAACTGAACCTCAATTCTTCCACCTGCACATTGTGCGTTGGGATGGGTATCAAAGAAATGAAGCCAGTTGTTGATAAAGTCAATGTCAGTTGAGATATCATCATCGAGAAACGTTATGATCTTATTTTTTGCCTCTTTAATACCTCGGTTACGTGCAAATGAAAGTCCCTGCCGTGATTCTTTTACGTATCGGATATGGTGATTGGGAAAACCATCAATAAATTGTTGAGCAATAGCCGGTGTTTCGTCTGTTGAATTATTGTCGATAATCAAAAGCTCAAAACGGTTGGGATCGGCTTCATTTTTGAGGAGAGAATGAAGCGTGTCCTGTAAATAGTGTGCCCGGTTATAGGTACATATCACAAAAGAAATACCGGACGCTGTTGCCATAGCTCTTTATACTTGATCCTGTTTTCGAAATGATTTAACAACTATTGCAATTCCCAGTATATATAACACAATATGTCCCGCCCAGGCAATGCGTCCGCCCCAGATATTTGAAATCGGTTCATACGTTAGCTTTATCGTATGCTCACCAGCGGGAATCTGAAGTCCGCGCAGTACAAAATTGGTCTTGTAAATCTTCGTAGGTTCACTGTCAATAGTCGCTTTCCATCCGACGGGATAGTAGATTTCACTCAGTACTAAAAACTGATCTTTTTCGGATATGGTATTAAGTGTAATCTTGTTTGGTTTATAACTTTCTATGGTAACTTGAGCAGTAGAATCGACGGATGAGTTGACCGCGTCTTCTGTTTGTACTATAGCTGTTTTTGAAGGGTTAAAGTCGGCCGAAGGCTTCATTCGATTAACGACCTGTTGAGGAGAATTAACGGTGGCAATAGAATCCACGAAAAAGGCTTTTGGGAGTACATCATCGTTGCGGTACACCCGCTGGTTATTTTGACTGAATACCTCTGTATATCCCCGAAAAGGAAGTTGCTGCTGGATGGTGAGATACTTTGTATTCAGCATATCAAGCACAGGGTGATTAAAACCAGTTCGGTTATCCATCAGTAAATGATCAATCAGATCCTGATAGTGCGCCAGCTTTGCTCCGGAATATCCGCCAATCGTTGGATAGAAGTATGATGGAGTAGCGTTGTTAAA
Source organism: uncultured Balneolaceae bacterium (assembly GCA_964397705.1). Lineage (GTDB taxonomy): Bacteria > Bacteroidota > Rhodothermia > Balneolales > Balneolaceae > Fodinibius. The sequence continues at coordinate 1,149 of CAYNKF010000078.1, forward strand.
GGGGTTACGATTTAATGGGAATACGCGATAGGGATAGCCCCGCTCAGAATCAATATTTTGCATAATATACTTATCGGCAGGGGTTTGCTGGCGTTGGATCATTTGTTCGGCTTCAAGCGATTCCGAAGCCATTTGATCTTCGTTAACGTAGCGGCTGTCAACACTAAGCATATCGTAAGCTGTGAGAGCGAGTAAGCCAATAAGCAGATATCCTTTGCTAACTTTTCGTTTCACGAAGCCAACAATAAGCCCTGCGGCAAGCAATGTTAAAATGAGATAGCGGGTTGAATCACTGCTGGCCATCTCTTTACGATCGGGTTTTAATCTCGTATTAATAAAGTTTTGTACCCGCTGTTGAACCTGGGGATTATCGGGAGACACATTATTTTGTTGAGCTACTTGTTGGGCATATTGCTGGAATTCTCCGGGTTTTTCAAACGACAGCAGGGCGTTACTGCCAAAGGCAAAAATGACTCCCAGTCCGATAGCGAGACCGAGTGGTGTATATAAATCTTTTAAAGATTTCTGTTTGTCTTTAGCGATATCAAAGAGAGCCTCAATGCCATAAACGGCTACTACTGAAAAGCAGAAAACGGTTGCGATAAGCCAGGTCTCAGGCACGCGGAATTTATCAAAATAGGGTATGTAATTGAATGCAAATTCATTGAACGCCGGTAGGTTATGGCCCAGTGAAAACAGAAGGTTTAGCGAGCCTACCCCAAAGAAAAGATACTTTATTTTCTTGCGATAGGTGAATAATCCTATCAAAGCTAAGACAAAAGCAATAGCCCCGAAGTAGTGCGGACCGCTGGTAAAGGATTTCGGTCCCCAGTAGGCTTCTCCAGATGACCCTCCAAATAGCCCTGGGATAATGAGTGTTAATAATTCCCCGACTCCCTGTGACCAGCTAAAGGCATATTCGAGTGTCAGTCCGCCACTTCCTCCTGACGATGCGAGTGTAGAGCCACCACGAGTGCTGTATTGCGAGTATTCGTAAAGCCGCCAATATAAATCGATGCTGCAGATAATGCCCAAAATACCTGCTCCGAAGGCGATTCCTGTACGCTGCGCCCAGTCCAATAGTTTATCTTTTTTGTAAGCCAGCCAACTGTCGTACATCCACCAAAAGCCCAGCAGGTATAAAAAGTAATAGGTTATCTGGGGGTGATTTGCTCTGAGCTGTAGCGTAATTGCCAGCGCGAAAGTAAAAAAAGCTAGCAGCTTTTTCTGTGACCGGGAGATCAGATAATAACCCACAAACATCCAAGGGACGAACGCAAAGGCCATGAACTTGGCGTAATGGCCAGCCTCGATCACAATGGGTAGATAAGTTGTAAATCCGATAAGGATAGCCCCAATGGCTGCCGAAAACGGGCGCACTTTTTGAACGACAAAAAAGAGATAGGCGCCACTTAATAATATCCAAAAGAACGCCAGGGGATGGGCTTGTCCACCCATCCATTTAAAGAAGGAATCAATGCTGGGCGGTGGAGGAGGGTTATGAATTACGGTTGAAGGCATCCCCGAAAACATATTAGATGCCCAGAGCGGGTGTTCATCGTATGTGTCAACATGTTCTATGATGGATTCTGCACCTGCCCGCCACTGTAGAACATCATTACCTAAAAATTGTTTTCCGCCTAAAAAAATAGCTGAATACAGTACCAAAGGAAGGACAAAAAGCACAGCCAATGAAATCCAATGTTTCTTGTTGGCTGATAGTCTTGAAATAAAATCTTCCTTTATAGAATGGGTTTGCTCTTTTTTACTCAAAGTGGAGGATATTTAGGTAGAATAAAAATGTGTTTCGGAACTGTTGCATATACCCAACGAAAAAAGCTAACTGGATGATATGCCTATTGAAAATATTCTTATTCAATAACCCGAGGCACGCGGAAATAATCAGTGTCGGCATCGGGTGCATTTTTAAGAGCATCTTCGTGAGAAAGTGGTTCTTTTGCTTTGTCATCACGCAGGCGATATTCCAAGTCGATGACGTGCTCAAGTGGTTCTACATCTGATGTGTCAAGCTCTTCCAGAGTTGTCATATAGTCAAGGATCTGGTTCATATCGTTAACCAGTGATTCTGTTTCCTCTTCACTCAGTTGCAATCGTGCGAGATCAGCAACGTAGTTTACGTCCTTTTTTGTAACAGACATGTAATATGAATTTTAGCAGTTATAAATGGCAATTAAGTTAAGAAAACAGCAGCTAAGTTTACAATTCTTTCGAAGCCTCTTGGAAACGATATTTTATCCAGAAGTGCTGTGGATAGTTAGTTTAATAATTGGCATTTTACTATTTAAATGAAATAATACAGGATGATAAAAAAGAAAGTTACGATTGTTAACGATGCCGGTTTGCATGCTCGACCAGCAGCCGCGTTAGTGAAATTAGCATCAAAATTTGAATCCGATTTCTACGTCCATCTCTATGGATATAAAGTAAATGGAAAGAGTATTCTTGGGGTGATGACTCTTGCTGCTGAAAAAGGCGCAGAGCTTGAGTTAGAGCTCGACGGACCTGATGAGGAAGAAGCTACGGAAGCTATCACCGAGCTTATAGGTGATGGATTCGGTGAAGTTTATGAGGATGGTAATGAGTGATGAGGTGAATAGTGCAGAGAAATATATTTCCGGGGCTCCAGCTTGTCCGGGGATCGTGATTGGTAACACCAGTCTCTACCAACGTGTGCGCCCGCGTGTCTCTGATACCCAGATCGCCGATAATGAGACAGAAGATCATATCTGTAAGTTTTATGAAGTTCTTGATATAGCCGAGGAAGAACTGCAGGCATTGTTAGAGAATGCCGATTTGAAAGAATCGTCTGACCTCATTCAGATGCAGATTGCCATTTTGAATGACCCGGAACTGCGTGAGAGGGTGGAGCAAGAAATTGTAGCAAACAACAAGCCTGTTGACTCAGCGGTAGAAAGTATTTTTCGGAACTACCTAAAGGTGATCCACCAAAATCATGGAGATACCTTCCAAAATAAATCGGTGGATATTTCCGATATTCGCGACCGTTTATTGCAGATCTTACACAACAAGAGAGATGATATTAAAGAAGGTACAATTTTGGTGGCCAGGGAGTTGAGTCCGCGGGAAATTATTTCATTTTCCAATCGTGATATCAAAGGAATCGTCACGGATCGAGGGGGAGCCACTTCGCATGCAGCAATTATTGCCCGATCAATGAATATTCCTACTGTGGTGGGAACCCAAAAAGCGACCGAAGTTATCAGCCCCGGTGATGAAGTTGTGCTAGATGGACGCAATGGAGAGGTGGTTGTTTATCCGAAGAAAGAAACACGAAAAAAATATAAGAGCCTGATGGCTCAGCAGAGTAAAAAACAGGCTGATTTTGAATCCTTATGCAAAAAGCCGAACAAAACCTCTGACGGAACCACATTTACGTTACAAGCTAATATTGAGTTTGCAGAGGAGCTGAGCATTGCCAATAAGTACCAAGCTGAGGGTATAGGGCTATTGCGAACAGAATCGATTTATTTAAGCAGAGAACACTTTCAGAATATTGATCACCAGGTTGCTTTTTATTCGTCTCTTCTCGAACTGACAGCACCGCACAAAGTTACGATACGTTTGTTTGATGTGGGGGGAGATAAGTTTTTTGGAGATGAAGAAAAAGAACAGAATCCTTTTCTCGGATGGAGGGGAATCAGGATGTTATTAGAGCAGCCAGAACTGTTAAAAAATCAGCTGCGGGCTATTTTTAAAACATCTGCTGATTTTATGGGACGAATTCGCATATTGGTTCCGATGATTTCGACGACTGATGAAATAAATAAGCTAAAAAGTATTATTGATGAGATAATGCAGGAGTTGCTGGCCGAGGGAGTTGATATTGATGAAAATATACCGCTGGGCTTAATGGTCGAAGTCCCTAGTGTAGCTTTGAAGGCAAATCTTTTTGCCCAACATGCAGATTTCTTAAGTATTGGTACCAATGACCTTACGCAATATACGTTAGCCGTTGATCGAGGGAATGAACGAATATCGCACTTGTATGACCAGCGCCATCCGGCTATTTGGCGGTTGATAAAAGAAGTTTCTGAAGCAGGTAAACAAAATAAAATCCCGGTAAGTGTTTGTGGGGAATTGGCCTCGGATCCTATTGCTGCATGTTGTTTGATGGGACTCGGTATTAATACCTTAAGCATGAATGCAGTGGTATTGCCATTGGTAAAACAGTTGTTGCGATCAAATTCTTACAATGACATGCAACAGCTGGCTGATAAGGTCTTGCAAGCAGAAACGTTGGATGATATTGACCGTATATTTTCTAATTGGGAGAAAAAAGAATAAGCGTATATGATTTTGGAGGACATTAGATCGATTGACAGCCAAAATATGTGGCAATTTTTATCGAGCTTTCCCCAGCAGTGGAAAGAAGCTGTGGAAGGTACGAAGAATATTGAGCTTGGTATTGATAACGAACGGATATCCAAAATATGTTTTGCGGGAATGGGTGGTTCCGCAATTGGTGCTGATCTTATTCGATCGTTTTGCTACGACAGCAGTCCGTATCCTATTCAGGTAGTTCGGCACTATGAAATCCCAAGCTGGGTAGATGAAAATACTTTGTTTGTGGCATGTAGTTTTTCTGGTAATACGGAAGAGACCTTAACGGCTTTAACAATGGCACGTGAAAAGAGGGCACAAACCATAGCTGTAACAACCGGTGGTGAGCTGATGGTTAAGGCAGCTAAAGAAGAGTTTGATTACATTAAGATATCCGGAGGAATGCCTCCTCGTGCAGCACTGGGATATAGCTTTGTACCGTTATATCGAATTTTTCAGCATTTGGGCATAGTTGAAGAGCGGGATGGTGCATTAAGAGATACCGCACGGTTCTTGACCGAACAGAATGATCTGTTTTCAAATCCAGAGGATAACGAAGCACTGAATTTAGCGGAAGAACTTAATGACACCCTCCCGATTGTTTACTCTGACGGCACTATGATGGAGTCGGTGAACCTTCGGTGGCGAAATCAGTTTGCAGAAAATGCCAAGACACTTGCATATGGCAACACGCTTCCGGAAATGAATCATAACGAAATTGTAGGATGGGAGCGTATTGTACATCTTACCGGCCGTCTTTCAGTGATACTCTTGATTGACAAAGAGGATAATCCGAGAGTACAGCGACGAATGGAGATAGTAGAGGAGTTAGTAGAAGATCAAACTGCTTCGCTACATATTCTCAAAACCCGGGGACAAACACGTCTTACACGTATGTTCTCTCTTATTCAATTGGCTGACTGGACAAGCTTTTACCTGGCCATTGTGAATAATGTAGATCCTACTCCTATAACTAAGATAGATTTGTTAAAGAGCAAGCTATCCGAAGCATAGGCCTAATGTTTAATCTATAGTTTTTTAGAACATTGCGTTCAACATTTGATCAATCCGCTTTTTTACAACAACTAGATACCCAATGGCTGGGGCACAGTATTCGTTATTTTGAGGAGTTAGAGTCAACGAATACGTACTTGAAAAAACTATCATCAGAGGAAATTGAGCATGGGCTGCTTTGTTTGACAGATCATCAATATCGGGGCAGGGGACAATATGATCGGAAATGGGAATCCAGGAAGAAAAAAAACCTTACATTCTCAATTGTATTAACTCCTGCTGATACCGGACGTTTCCACGTACTGACGTTAGCTTGCGCATTGGCAATCGTTGAAAAGCTCAATGAATTCTTAAATGCATCTTGTGCAGCTATAAAATGGCCCAATGATATAATACTCAATGATAATAAAATGGGTGGTATCTTAACCGAAGCGGTCTTCAGCGGTAATCCATTTAATCGTTTAATTATCGGGATCGGCCTGAATATCAATCAGCAGAAGTTTACGGAGAAGTTAGAAGAAATTGCCACTTCTGTTGCACTGGAGAAGGAAGAAAATATCAATCGTGAAAAGTTTTTAGCTGACTTGCTAAACCGTATCGAATACAAATATATTTTGTGGGAGCAGCAGCAATCATCGTTAATAAAGACCATAAATCGAAATATTATTGGGTATGGACAATGGGTCGGTCTCAAAATTGATAATGAGATACAAGATGATTTGTATAAGTTGCTGGGTATAGATGAGAACGGTGCATTACTGATGTTGAACAGGGACGGCGGAATAGATTCATTTTCTTATGAGCAGATCCAACTTATCACCAATTGAGCAGGCTGTTAGGGAATCGATAGATTCCGTTTTTGATAATACAGTACCTCTCTTAATTATTGCAGTAAGCGGTGGTATGGATTCTATGAGTTTAATGCACAGCTTGTATAGGATTAATGTCTCAGGAATAGTTGCCCATGTAAACTATCACAAGCGGGGAGAAGCATCCAATAAAGATGCAGACCTTGTTGCAAAGAAAGCAAAGGAATGGGGATTTCAGTTTGAGCTTAAAGAAGCCAATCCCAACAAAGCTAAAGGGCATAATTTTCAGCAGTGGGCACGTCAGGTTCGCTACCGTTTTTTTAGGGATTTGGTGGAGCAATATGGTGCCGATGGAATTGCGTTGGCACATCACCGAGATGATCAGGTAGAAACGATATTTCAAAAGCTTCTCCGTGGTGCGGGCATGGCCAGTTGGAGTGGAATGAAGGTCTGGGATGGGGAACTTTTTCGCCCTTTTTTATCTGTTTCACGAAGACAAGTTGAACGATATGCAAAACAAAAAGTAATACCATATCGAACAGACAAGTCGAATTTGGAAAATGATTTTGCCCGGAATTTTTTGCGCAATCAGTGGACAGAAAAATTAGCAGAGTTTTTTCCGGGATGGCAAAATAATATCCTTAGGGTAGGAGAAGAAGCTAAGAATTATGAAGATGCACTGGAATGGATTGCTGAACGGATCTTGGATAGGACCGGACTTAAAAAACAAGCTTTTGATGCTTTGGAGTCAGGTCTTCAGCGAGCTTTGGTATTACATTTAGTTAAAAAACAAGAACCTGATATTCAAATATCGCAACGAAATCTGCATCGTGTCAGTGAACTTAAAAAACTTCAGACTGGAAAAGAGATTGGACTGACATCAGAAATTTCGATTGTTCGTGATCGTGAGCATTATGTGGTTACTAAAAGTGATGAGGACACATTTAAACCTCAAACACTTACTCGTATCAGGCTAAAGAATTCGGAAGTTGAGGTTGGTAGTCAGGTATTAACATTAGAACAATTGGCCAATCCTGATTTGACCAAGGCCCTTTTCATGGATGCCGATAAAATATCCTGGCCTGTCACCGTGCGGCAATGGAAAGAAGGCGACCGTTTGCAGCCTTTGGGAATGCAGGGACATCAAACCGTTGCCGAGCACTTAACGAACCGGAAAGTAAATGCTGCTGATAAAGATAAAGTACTCGTTGTAGAATCTTTTGAAGAAACAATCTGTGCTCTTATCTTTCCGCCAATTAAAAATCA
>CAYNKF010000079.1:0-8499 GCA_964397705.1 uncultured Balneolaceae bacterium
GTGCGGGCTTGCCAAGAAATTCCCTGAAACCGAATACGTCCTGAATTGTCATTGGGATGTACTTCATCAACCACATCCACGATCTGGTCCATAGCTTCTACATCTTCGTTAGCCAATTTGTAGCTACTTTCTCCACCCCAATATTTCATCAGAAGGGGGCGCATGGCCAAGATGAGCGCCACGGAGGTAAATAGCCAGGTAATGATGGAGGTGGTTGGACTTTCTAATATTCCAAACCACCGCAATGCACCGACCAAAATTCCACTTACGCCCAAGAAAAAAGATACTCCGCCAGGAACTAATGTTTCAACGATCATAAGTACAATACCACCGATAAAGAAAATGGTGGTTAACATCTCAGCATCCATCTCAATAATTTTGCCTTAAATTTTCTGCATTATAGCTAATAATTTAGTTGCAGAAAACCTTTGTGGCGAAAATGATTAAAACGTAACGCCAATATTAAATGATGGCTGGATGCCAATATCATAAACATCTACCGGAACACTGCGGAACTGGTTTTGCGGGGTGCTTTGATCTATTATAAAAGAAAGATCACGATACCAGGGATTGTCTCTGTTTAGGAGATTGTAAACGCTTAGTGAAAAGGTTAGTTGGGCTCTTCCCAAGGATTTTCGGTATTCGGCAGAAATATCGGTGCGATAATAATTCCCAAGTCGCTGCTCGTTCTGTGGACCGAAAGTTGCTAATTTGTTGGGCGTTCCGCTGGCATACATCCACGATAAATATAATATAAAATTTGTTATAGGATGTACTTCTGCGGATGCTGTATAGCGGTAGGTCCGGTCCCAGTCAGCATAAAAAGGGTCACCGTTATTAATTTCCGGATTGGATAACGTAATTTCAGAAATGGTAAGTGTCTGATTAATGATAATGTGCTTAAACTGATTGCGCAGCAGAAATTCCAATCCTTTTCCGGTGCCATTATTTTGTACGTACCAGGGATTGTTGTTAAAGGAGTTGCTTAGCGAGTAGGTGTTGATTTCGTGGAGACGTATGTTTTCAAACTCTTTCTGGTATGCCTCTGCCTGAAAATAGAGCTGATCAAAGGGTGCGTAATGGATACCAGTAGAAAAATAGTCGACTGATGTGGGCGGTTGCATGTTACTGGCTAAAATCCAAATATCGGAAGTAACGGTGTTACTAAGTGAAATTTTGTTTAAGAATTGATGGTTTTTGCTGTATCCCCCAGAGAGTGAAAGATCAGAATCAGGGAATAGGGTGACTTTTACACGTGGGGACCACTGTAGAAAGCGGCCATTGCTGTAGTAATGCAAACGCATACCGCCAAAAATATCCAGCATTTTAATACGGCTGTAATCGAATTGAAGGTAGGTATCAATTTGGTGTGAGGATTGGGATGAAAAATAGCCCGGACGATCAAAAGAATCCTCAAAATATTCTCCCAAATAGTAATGATAGGAAACGCCCCCCGTTCCTTTCCAATGTTCATTTGTTAGCTGGAGCTGCTGTTCGGCTTTAATCTCATTTAAGATACTCTGATTCTCAAATGGAAAAACAAAAGCCCGAAGGGCTCCCTGGGTTTCCGTGATGTCAATGTAGGTGAAATCTTCTTTTGAAAATGAAGTCTCATAAATGCTGGCGCCAAAAGTAGTATGGGAATAAAGATTATCCCCAAACCAACGCTGATATTTGATGCTCCCCGCTGCATTTTGCCAATCATTGGCGGTTGTTACGGGGCGTTCTTCCAAGTTCTCGGAATTATTTGTCGAGAAAGATCGATAAAGACGATTGGCCTGCTGTTGTGTATCGTCGCCCCCCAGGTAGCCACTGATGATAAACTGATTGCCATTTTGTGTTTCAAAGTACGTTTTTGCGTGCAGATCAAAAAATGAAGCGTCAGCTTTTTGTGGAGTTATCAGTTGGGATTCAAAATCAATGAGATCGTTATCTAATACGGCTCTGTTGCGGTCAATATTAAGCCCCCATTCCACGAGATCAGTATTGTTGAACCAGTCAATGGTGTTCATATACGAAGTACGTCCTGAAATTAGCCAGCTGCTTTTACCTTTTTGGATGGGCCCTTCAAGTGAAATGCGAGCCGATGTATTACTGACGCCTGCTGATCCGGATAGTCGACTAAGTGAACCCGTTTTAGTTAACAATGAGAGTGTGCCGCCGGGAGGAGCTTGAAATTGAGCGGGTGCTATGTCATAGAAAAAACCACTGCGCTTCAAAATATCGGCATTAAAACTATCAACCAGTCCAAAAAGATGGCTCTGATTATAAATGGTGATGTCATCAATCAACACTTGGAAACCATCGGTGGTACTGCCGCGGATATGTAAACCATCACTTAAAGCCGGTGCCAACGATACAGAGGGGAGATTTTGTAGGGCTCGCAGGGCATTGGTTTCGCCCATCGGACTAAATACTCCCATATTTACTAGTCCTGTAACCTCACGACCGATATCGTTATAAGAGTTAGTGCCTGTGATAATAAGCTCATTTCCGTCGATGCGTGTGGGTTGAAGACGAAAGGTGAGTTCACTGACCGTACTTTTATCGGACAAGTTTAAGTTGATGGTTTCAGAGCTGTATCCCACATAAGAACCGGTAATGTCAATAGTCCGGCGATTAAATGTTCGGTTGAAGGAAAAGGCCCCGCTCTCATTGGCACTTGTTCCTTTAGTGGTACCTTGTTGCTGCCAACGGATAGTCGCAAAAGGGAGGCGTTCGCCGGTTTGGGCATCTACAACCTGTCCGCGTATGGTAATATCACTTTTTTTTGCTCGGTCTGTTTTTTTCTGATAAATGATCGCTTGTTTTCGGGTACTGTCAATATCAAGGGACAGTTGATGAGGAGCCAGGACCTTTCGAAATTCCGAAAATAGATCTGCTTCAGAGGCACTAAAGCTCAGTTTGATATCGGAGAGTAGGGCATCCCGGTAGAGAAACCCAAATGCTGTCTGTTGTTCTATACTGTTTATGACTTGAAGTACGGGCTCATTATTATATTGATATTGAGCGTGTACGTGTTGAGTAACTCCTACAATTAATAAGCCCGAAATAACGAGACTCTTGAATAAAAACTTGTAATTGGTCATGCGTTAATTTTCTCCAAAAGTGTAGCTTTGCTCTCCGGTTTTTGAAAATTCTCCATTTAGTACAAGCTCAAGATCCTTTAAAGCCATTTCAAGATCATTCAGTGGCAGTTGGCCGGAAATGGAGTCTTCTGCAATCGTTTTTGGCAATGTGATTGTAATATTAAACTGCTGCTCAATTTCCGCAATAATATCCTTTAACGGTGTATTTTCGAATACAAGTTCCCCATCAAGCCAATCGAAATACTCTTTTGGATTTACGTTTGGGTTAATCGTTACTTGTTGCCGACTGTTGATAGAAGCAGATTCTCCCGGTGAAAGTTGAAAGGGATTTTGTGCTTCAACAGGGAGTACTTCTAATGATCCTTCATCTAAATAAACCTGCATCTGCCGACCCCATGAACTTACTGAAAAACGAGTTCCTAAAACCGTGATCTTTCCCAATGTTGTTGTGACCTGAAAGGTGCGGTTCGGATCAGAGGTCACATCAAAAATAGCCTCACCCTCAAGCCGATACTGTTGTGATTTGGCGGATTCTGCAACTTCAAGCAGCGTAGTGTGCGGACGTAAGGTTACAGAACTTCCATCACTAAGTGCTACTGTTTTTATGGATGATTGTGACTCGGCAATTATTTGCGGCTGGTTGAGGTAGTTTAGGTAAACGAAACTGAATATTGCCCCAATAATGAGTAGAGCCGCTGCGGCCCATCGAATGGATGTTGCAGTTAAAATAGATGTAACCTTTGCTTTTTGTTTCTGTGGTTTTGTAGCAGAGGCGATGCGATCCCAAACCTGCTGTTTATCATCAGGATTAATAGAGATTTCACTTATCTTTTGTTTTTTATAAGTCAGTAGTTGCTCGATGAGTGAATTGTCAATATCTGAGAGCGACTTTTTCTCCAACTGATGATTGCCAACTTTACGAGCAAGTTGCAAGTCAGGATCGTTATGTGGTAGTTGATCAGCCATTAGAAATTAGTTTTAATCCTCTTCACTGTTGTCATCATCACTTTCTTGTTCCTCTTGCTCAAACTCAACGGTTATTGCAGTGAGGTCAATATTGGGGTTTTCAGTTTCTTCCAAAGCACTTCCGTCAGCTTCAACAAGTATGCCATTTTCCAATGCCTCGGCAACCTGCTGGAGTGTTAGATAGTCCCCATCATCCTCGATATTTGTATTTTCAGTTATTTCTACCACTGCATTTTGAGCAAGTGTAAACGTTTGATTTTCAAGATCAACGGAAGTAACCCATTCCTCAAACTCAATTTCTCCTGCTGAATCATTTTCACCATCATCATCCCGTTCAAATTCTATTTCATCAGCGTAAAATCGATTGTTATTCATATATCCCTCTCCCTCAGCCCAGACAAAAGTATTGTTATTGATGGCCCGTTGGACTTGTTCTAAAGAAGTATAGTCATCATCATCAATCTCAGTGTCTTCGGTAAGATAGATGTTTCGACCATTCAGAAGAGTAATATATTCTTCGCTAATGTTAACCGATTGAACCCGACCTTCAAATTCTTTGTCCTGATCTTTAACATCTCCGTTATTAAGATTCACTTGAAACCGTTTCAATAAGTTTTGAAATCGGAGTAGTGCCGTGCCGTCCCCACTCATTTCAACAGTGCCGCGTAGCGTTTTGGAAGAGGAGTTCCCACTCGAACTTTTCTGAATGGTCATTTCCCAGCTTAATGTACCGGTTACGCCTCTGCTAAGATCGACGGGACCACTATTTGGCTTCTCTATTTCGATACTTAAAAAGTTTATTTCCAGCTCGTAACTGCGTTCAAAGACCTTATTCTCGACTTGATTATCAACTTTCATAGTCCCATTGCTATTATGAACACCATCAATGGAGAGGACGGGAGTTGCATCAGATACACCATCGATAAGAAAAGTGTCGGTACGTACAAAAAAGGAATTCTTGCGCGGCGTTAGGATTTCTCCTTCACGATCAGCGTTATAGTTTATGTATTCAATGCGTTCTGCTTCAGTATCGGGAGACTCAATGAATCTGTCATTGCCATCCTTTAAAATATAATTAAGCGTATCGATCACAGTTTTACTAAAAAGAGGACGATCAACTAGCCTGCTGAAGGAGATCGAATGAATGCCTGTTTCTTGATTATAGGTGTAATTATAATCTGTTTCGCCACCACGACCACTTCGATCATCTTGGGTAGTAGGAGTACTGGTCTTATTTTGAGAAGAACCGAAGTTGGTACTTGAAAAGCTTGTTAGTGCATCGGTTAAGCTCAATAGTACACCGCTGTTGTCACTGGAAAGGGATTCTCCTAAGATTTCACCGGCTGCTTGTAAGTCCTGCTCCGTAATAGTTTCATTATTGGTGCTGCTCACGTCATCAAGTGTGCAGCTTGTAGCCGTAATGAGAAGGGCTAAGACCGCAGTTGAGATTATAAATTTTTGATAGAGATTCATCATAAAATGGCATGTAGAATTAAGAATATGTCAGGCTTTCATATATAATACACATCTGGTTGGGGGTTACCCCTAATAGTTACGGAAACTTTGAAGATACTTACGCATATCCTTGAGTGCTAACCCCATATGGTTTTCAATTGTTTTTGGGCTTACTTCTAATGTCTCGGCTGCTTCTTTGTAGGTAAAATCCTCAATAAAACATAGCTGAAATACCGTACCCCGCTTTTCGGGCATTTCTTCAATGGCTTGATCAATTAATCGTTTTAAATCATTGGCTTGTGCAGTATCCTCGGGAGTGTGGGAAGTCTGTTGTTCAGGAACAGCTTCTTCGATATCAAACTTTTTGTTATCACGATGGTGATTGAGCATTCTCGTATAGGCAATTTGGAAAATATATGCTCGTAAAGACTTTTTCGGGTCAATCTGTTTACGATGCTCCCAGATATAAATAAATGCTTTTTGGATGAGATCTTTGGCAGCTTGCGGAGCAGTTTTTTTGCTTACCAAGAACCGAAATAGGGCGTTATAGTGAAGGTCATAGAAATCCTTGAATGCATCATGATCGCCTGCTTGTATTTTTTGGGCCATTTCTGCTTCATCTACCTTTGTAGCAGGTGTAGTAGCCAAAGCAAATAATACAAGGGGTACGCTAACGGGATCAATCATGAGCTAAAAGTTAAAACAGAGTAACGGTTTAAAGTACGAACTCTTACAGTTTATTTTTACAAAAAGATAACTTTTGATAATAAGGTCAAAGAAAAAGGGCAAACCTGTATAAGGCTCGCCCTTTAGAATTATTAGAACTGCATTAAGTTAGATGATGTCATTGACTAATCATCGTCATCATCGCTGTCATCATTGTCCTCGTCGTTGTCATCATCGTCATCATCATTTTCTTCATCCTCTTCTACATCAAATGAATTCTCAATATTCTCATCTATTTGTTCATAGTTGGCAGGATCTGTGGGATCCAGGTCATTTCCAGATGAATCTTTAAACCACCCGCTTGGATCTATGTTAATGGCGATAGAGGGAGAAGAGTTGCTAGTAATTTCAAATGGGGGATTGAACTCCAACTCGATTTCAAAATCTTCTTCAGAGCGATACATGAAGTCTTCACCATTATACACGCCCTTTATAACAATAGAGTAACCATCGTCGTCGTCTGATTCATTAATGAAGTCAGGATCATTCACACTGGTGTCATCGTCGTGTTCGATTTCCATTTCAAACTCATCATATACACCTGCTGGCACATCAGCTGTAGAAAGTTCGATTTCACTCCCATCGAGTGGCAGATTTACTATAAAGTCATCGATTTCAAAGTCTAGAGAATCTTCATCCATCGTGCTTTCCAATTCCAGCTCTTCGACTAAAAGTTTAACTTCTGTCAGGGAGTCTATTGATTGTGTAGTGGGTGTTGCGGTAATTTGTTTAGCAGTAGCTGTTGTCATTTGATTTAGCTTCATTTTCACTGCAACCTGTTTTTCTCCGCCTGAATTGGAGTCTGAAACACTGCAGCTTACAGCAAATAATAATGCTGGTATCAAAATAATTAGGGATAACCTGTTAAGTAAATGCATGATAATACCTCTTTGTGGTTTAGGTGTGTTCAACTTCTGTTGTTTATACACATGACCGAAGGGGGTACCCCTAATCCTATTCCGGAAAAATTATTAAAAAAATCTAATGGAACTATTGCCGTTTTTCATGGTCTGATTTGTAACAACGGTGTAGCTCAATGCTCTTTAAACCAAAGGCATAGTTCACTATAAATATTTGCATAACAACGGCTTCTATGGAGACAAAAAAAGTGTTAATCGTTGAGGATGAGATGATTATCGCCATGTTGATTGAACGAATGGTTACCAACATGGGTCATCAGGTTATTGATAAAGTATCATCCGGGGAGGATGCCATAAATAAAGCATTAGAACATAACCCCGATCTTATTTTAATGGATATCCGTCTGAAAGGAGAGATTGATGGTATTGAAGCAATGACCAAAATCCAGGAAAAAATGACTATTCCGGTTATATATATTTCCGGAAACTCTGACCTGGCACATCAACAGAAAATGAAAAATACTAATTACGTCGATTTTCTTTCTAAGCCCATCACTCAATCTGCTTTAAGCAAATCCTTTAGTATAGCATCCTGAGAATAATAAGGGATATCGCAAAATATGGTTTAATCAATGATAGTATCCCTGTTGAATTGCTAGATTGATGGTTTGTTTACAAGGTTTCACGCCTTTCAAAGGCCCGTATTACCCTGCGGGCTTTTTGCATTTAAGGCATCGAATAAGTGCAAAATTCACTTGTAATTTTGACTGAACATTTACAAGTTCATAGCCGTTTAAATCAGATCTAAATAACGTTCTCAACTTACAGCTATGCCGGAGATTAAACTCCCAGAAGTAGAATTAAATATCTATACTCCAAAAAATCCTGTAGAAGTTCCTATAGTCGAAAACAGGATTTGTACCAAAGAAAGCAGCCCTAATTTTGTGCGTCATGTGACTTTTGATATTTCAGGAACTGATTTGGAAGGGCACGTGCGGGTAGGACAATCGATAGGTATTTTACCTCCTGGCAAAAATGAAAAGGGACGCGATTACAAATTACGGCTATATTCAGTTGCTTCACCTACAAAAGGAGAGGATGGTCAATCACATCTAATATCAACAACGGTAAAGCGAACTATTGAAGAGTTTGATAATAATGAGCTGTATTTGGGAGTATGTTCAAATTACCTGGCAGATTTGCAGCCGGGAGATAAGGTTAAAATGACTGGCCCCAGCGGACGCCGATTTTTACTACCCGAAAATGCCACCGACTTTAATTACGTCTTTTTTGCCACGGGCACCGGTATTGCACCCTATCGGGGCATGATTAAAGAACTGCTTGATAATGGTTTTGATAAAGAAATCGTACTGGTATTTGGCTGTGCGTATCGTACAGACTTG
>CAYNKF010000080.1:0-8478 GCA_964397705.1 uncultured Balneolaceae bacterium
TCCCTATATTCATGCATGACAAAAAACAATCAAACCAATAGTGTTATGAAATACTTTTACTCTGCAACAACCGATCAGTCATTTGACGAGGCTATTGAAACGGTGACTGCCCTGCTTAAAGAAGAAGGCTTTGGCGTGCTTACGGAAATTGATGTCAAAGACACGCTCAAGAAAAAGCTGGATGTGGATTTTAAGAAGTACCGGATTCTGGGAGCGTGTAATCCTCAATTTGCGCACAAGGCACTTACAGCAGAAGACAAAATAGGCGTGATGTTGCCTTGTAATGTGATTGTAGAAGAACATGAGGACGGGCAGGTGGAGGTCTCAGCTGTAGATCCAGTGGCCTCGATGCAGGCTGTTGAAAATGATGAGCTGCATCCCATTGCCGATGAAGTACGAACACGATTAGAAAAAGTAATTGATCAGCTGTAAACCGGCATTTTGATTCAAATCATTAAACAAGACGAAATACAATGCGAACTATTGACAAGATAACTAATAAAATATTAGTACTGTTGGCCGGCGTAATGATGTTTTCTTTCCAGTCAGTGCTGGCCCAATCTAATGCTACGGATACGACCGACGTTCGTGAGATGAGTCTTCAAGAGGCGCTTGCTATTACTGAAGAAGCCAGTTTTGAGATTCGGATGGCCGAGGCAGATATGGAAAAAGTCCGATCACAGTATCGGCAGACCAACGCCACGTTTTTACCGCAGCTTTCGATAGAGGAAACGGGCGTTTCAACGAATGATCCGCTCAATGTTTTCGGGTTTAAGTTAAAGCAGGAGGCCGTGACGCAGGCCGACTTTAATCCGACGCGGCTAAATGATCCTGATGCGTATGATAATTTTACTACGACCTTTAAGGCTCAGCAGCCACTGTTTAACGCAGATGCGATTTTTCAGCGCCGGGCTGTAAAAAACCAGTTGGAAGCGGCAAAGAAGCAGATGGAAGGAACTATACAGCATGTGCGCTACCAAGTGAAAGATACCTATTATCAGCTTCAATTAATGGAGAAGCAGGATCAGGTGATTACAAAATCACTGGCAGTGGCACAGGAGAACGAACGTCAGGCCAAGAACTATTACGAGCAGGATATGATCAATAAAGCCGATTATTTAGCGGCGAAGGTTCGTGTGCTGGAGCTGAAAAGTCGGCAGTCAAAAGTTCGTGACCAGCGAAAGACTGTGCAGGATAATTTTCGCTACTTGCTTAATATCGAAGAGGGTATCGCCATTGAGGCTACGGACAGCCTGCAAATGCGTCCCGGCATTTCGGATGAAATGATAGATGCAGAAAATGCAACCAATGCTAAATTGGAGGCGATGAAATATCGGATGTCGGCTGCTAAGGAGATGCAGCGTTCATCAAAGTTTAACTTTATACCGAGTATAAATCTGTTTGGCAGTTACGAATTTAATGATGAAGTGCCATTCGGTACGCAGGGCGACAGTTATATGATAGGGGCAACGCTCAAGTGGGACCTGTTTAAAGGATTCCAAAATGTGGGCAAGGTAATGGAATCCAAAGCTCAGTTGAAAAAGGCAGAGTTGGCTTACGAAAGCAGTCTTTTTAAGAACAAAATGGAGATTCAGCAGGCTCAGCGTTCACTTGACCAAGCGCAGGAACAGCTTCAGTTTGCTGAGGCGTCTGTGGAGCAGGCCGAAGAAGATTTTCGCATCCGAAATAATCGCTATGAGCAAGGCATGGAGAAAACAACTGATCTGCTCCAGGCAGAAACCAAGCTGCTCCAAAGCAAGCTGCAGCGACTAAATGCGCTCTATCAATATAATTTGAGTATAGCAACACTGGAGTTGCTGCTTGAACGCGAAATGCCTTACTAATTTTCGTATAAGACTTTAACAACAAAACAAATAGAACAATGAAATATAGCATCATGAACATATCAGGAAGACTATTATCTGCACTTGCAGTGCTAATGTTGGTGGGGGTCTCGTGCAGCTCTTCTGACAATGAGCAGCCCGCGCCGGATGAGCCCATAACGGTAGATACACAGACTGCAGAATATGTGCAGGGAACTATATCCCACCGTTTTTCGGGTACGGTAAGCAGCGATCGTACCGTCAATATGAGTACCAAAGTAATGGGAAGAATTACCCAGCTTGACCTCGAAGAAGGGGACTATGTAAGCAAGGATGAGGTGGTGATTCAGATTAAAGATGATAATCTGCAGGCGCAAAAAAGCCAGGTTGAGTCAAGCCTGATTGAGGCCAAAGCAGCGCTGAATAATGTGGAGACTAATTACAATCGCATTAAGAATTTGCATGAGCAGGAAAGTGCTACGCAAAAGGAGCTGGATGATATATCCACGCAGTATGAGATGGCCAAAGCGAAAGTAAAGACTTTGGAGAGTAAGCTTCAGGAAGTAGAAGATATGCTTGATTATACGAGGTTGACGGCTCCTTTTAACGGATATGTGGTCTCAAAGATGGCCACCGAAGGAGATATGGCCGCACCTGGACAGCCAATCATTGCGCTTGAACAGGAAAGTATTATGAAAGTGAATATAACGGTTCCCGAGAGCAATATTTCGCTCTTCAATTATGATGACACTGTTTCGGTGGATATCAAAGCCGCGGGTTATAAAGATGGCATTGGTGTTGTGAATAATATTAACCAGGCCGGTAATCGCGGTAGCCGACAGTTTGCTGTGGAAGTGATGCTACCCAAACTGGAAAAGAATTCCGGAATAAAATCGGGCATGTTCGCACAGGTAGGATTGGTAAGAGAGAGCAATCGTTCGATCTTCGTGCCCAAGTCTGCCATCATTGAGCGCGGACAGCTGACCGGTTTATATACACTGAATGATGACTCCGAAATTGTGCTTCGCTGGGTTCGCCTTGGCGATGAAAGTGCCCGAGGAGTAGAAGTATTGTCCGGATTATCGCAAGGCGAATCGTATGTAGCTTCAGTTGATCAGCCGCTACGCGAAGGTCGTAAAGTGAATACGCAGTAAATAGAAATTATTTAGTTATATCATTATGAAGACTGGAATTGCAGGAAAAATAGCGCAAGGGTTTATCGACTCAAAGTTGACACCCTTGTTAATGATTGTATTTCTGGCGTTGGGATTTTACGGAACGTATCTAACCCCGCGTGAGGAAGAGCCTCAAATTGATGTTCCGATGGCCGATATCTTTGTCGGTTATCCGGGAGCAACGCCGGAGGAAGTGGAAAAGAATATTGCAATCCCCCTGGAGAAAGTACTCTCCAATATTGAAGGGGTAGAATATGTTTATTCTACTTCCATGCCCGATCAGGCGATGGTGTCGGCTCGTTTCTACGTGGGTGAAGATGTAGAGCGTAGCTTGGTTCGGCTCTATAACGAGATCATGAAAAACATGGATCGGTTTCCCGAGGGTGCGACCCAACCAATGGTGAAAACCCGTTCCATCGATGACGTTCCGATTATGACATTGACGTTATGGAGCGATAAATATAGTGACTTTGACTTGCGCCGCGTAGCCGATGAGATGGCCTTGGATATCAAACAGATCGAGGATGTGGCACAGACCGATATCCACGGCGGACGAACCCGCCAGGTTGCGGTGAATCTGGATAAAAATAAAATGGCCTCTTATGGTATTGATCCGATGCAGGTGGTCGGACAAATACAGGCGGCCAACCAAGAGCTTTCGTCCGGATCATTCAGCAGTAATGACACCGAATATTTAGTCGATACCGGTGACTTTTTTAAGTCCGCCGAAGAGGTGCGGAATGTTGTTGTAGATGTGCAAAATGGCGATCCTATTTATTTGCACAGTATTGCTGAGATTCGAGATGGGCCGGAGGAGCCATCAGAATATGTTTCATATGGGGTCGGTCATCAAAAAGCTCAGGAAACCGGCTTGAATGCGGGTGAATCGTACCCTGCTGTAACCATCTCGGTAGCGAAACGCTCCGGCGCTGATGCGATGGCGATAGCTGAGCAAATCCAACGAAAAGTAGATAACCTTGATGGGAGTCTTATTCCGGCTGATGTGAATGTGACGACAACGCGCAATTACGGGAAGACGGCTTCAGCCAAGGTTATTTCGCTACTTGAGCACTTGTTGGTGGCCATTCTAGCCGTGACGTTTGTGGTAGCACTAGCTCTGGGTTGGCGCGGTGGACTGGTCGTATTCTTATCGGTACCGGTAACCTTTGCGCTCACTCTATTTTTGTACTACATGTTTGGCTATACCCTGAACAGGATTACGCTCTTTGCGCTGGTATTCGTGACGGGTATTGTGGTGGACGACTCGATTATTATAGCCGAGAACATGCACAGGCACTTTAAGATGAAGAAGCTCCCGCTCAAGCAGGCGGCTATTGCCTCGATTAGTGAGGTAGGTAATCCGACCATTTTGGCAACCTTTACTGTAATTTCGGCGGTATTGCCGATGGCTTTTGTATCCGGATTGATGGGGCCATATATGAGTCCTATGCCGATCGGTGCTTCGCTGGCCATGATCTTCTCACTAATTGTAGCTCTGATTATCACCCCGTGGTTGGCATATATTCTGCTGCCGCACGGTAATACTGAGAAAGATGAAAACGGCGAAGAGAAGAAGTACGATCTGAAAGAAACCCTTATTTATAAATGGTACGCCCGTACCATGGAACCGCTGCTTGAAAGTACGTTTAAGCGATGGGCGTTTATTATCGGTGTAACAGTATTGCTTCTGGCCTCAACGTTGCTGTTTGTTTTCCGAATGGTTGAGGTGAAAATGCTTCCCTTCGATAATAAAAATGAGGTACAGCTTATAATTGACATGCCCGAGGGCACTACGCTGGAACGTACCAACGCAGTTGCTCGTGAAGTTGGGTTGAGTTTGAAGGATGTGCCGGAAATTAAGGACTACCAAATTTATGCCGGTGATAATGCCCCCATCAATTTTAACGGTCTGGTTCGTCATTACGATTTGCGAAAAGGTCCTAACGTAGCAGATATTCAGCTGAACCTGATCGATAAAGGAGAGCGTAGCGATCAAAGTCACGCTATCGCCAAACGGCTTCGCCCGATGGTCCAAAAGGTGGGCGAAAAGTACAATGCCAATGTTAAAGTGGTAGAGGTACCGCCCGGACCTCCCGTACAGTCGACGATTGTAGCTGAGGTTTACGGTCCCGATACCGATGAACGACAACGTGTTGGGAATCAGGTGAAAAGCATTTTCGAAAAAACGGCTGGTATTGTGGATGTAGACTGGATGGTTGAAGCTCCGCAGACCAAGTATAAGCTTGATGTGAATACTGAAAAGGCGATGATGTCGGGTATTTCTTCCAAGCAAGTGGTGCAGACCGTGACGATGGCACTGCGTGGAAAGGATGTATCACGTCTGTATAGTGAAAAAGAATTGAACGATGTGCCTATTACGGTAAAGTTACCGAAGGCGGGACGTTCTGATATTGAAAAGCTTAAGCAATTGCACATGAAATCGGCTTCAGGGGCGATGATACCCGTTGCTGATCTGGTAACCGTGACTGAGGATACCCTTGAATCGAGTATTCACCGTAAAAATCAGCGGCGCGTGACGTATGTATTGGCTGAGGTAGCCGGTGAAATCGAGAGCCCGGTATATGCTCTGCTCGATACCGGTGAAGAGATCGATAACATTGAAATGCCCAAGGGCTATAACCTATCACAGATTTTTGCAGGTCAGCCATTTATGACGGACGACTATACACTTAAATGGGACGGTGAGTGGCAGATTACCTATGAGGTGTTCCGCGACCTTGGAATTGCTTTCGCCGTGGTGCTCGTGATTATTTATATGCTGATTATCGGGTGGTTCCAGGATTTCAAAGTGCCCATAATCATGATGATTGCTATTCCGCTTTCGTTGATTGGAATTCTCGTGGGTCACTGGGTGCTGGGAGCCTTTTTTACGGCCACATCCATGATCGGTATGATTGCTCTGGCTGGTATTATGGTGCGAAACTCGGTGTTGCTGATCGACTTTATCAACATACGACTGGATGATGGTGAGTCGCTCAAGCAGGCAGTTATTGAAGCCGGGGCTGTACGTAGCATGCCCATTCTGTTGACGGCGGGCACCGTTGTGATTGGTGCAGTTGTAATTCTGTTTGATCCCATATTCCAGGGACTGGCGATTTCACTGATGGGCGGTGCAGTGGCATCCACAGCGTTAACGCTAGTTATGATACCGCTAATCTACTTTATGGTAGAGAATAAAGTGAAGGAGCTCAAAGGAGAGCAAACGTAAGGTTAAGAAGAGATCACGGCCGGGTATTGGGATTGTGAGCCCGGTCGTGACTATCAATTATCAAAAACATCATATTATGAAGCTACTAATCATACTCAGTATCGAAGAATATACCGATGACGTGCGAAAGATTTTAGCACGGCAAAAGGTTCCGATTTACAGCGAAACCAATGTGCATGGCTTTAAAACTGAAGAGTATCAGCCGGATATCTCGAATTGGTTTGCAAAGGATGAACACGGGGTATATTCCACACTATTTCTAACAATACAAGACGAAGAATGTGTTAAGCGTGTTATAGAGGAAGTGAAAGTATATAATAAAGAAACCGGAGCTGAGAAACAGAATCCGCTGCATGCATATTCACTGAGCGTCGAAGAATCAACGTAACAAAGATTTAATATTAATAATCAATAAAGCAACATTATGAGTAATCAAAATCCAAGTTGTTCAACAATGCGGCCCATGGAGCGTGCTATACGTATGCTGGCCGGTACAATTGTAACTGTAAGTGTAGCATTGGGATATTTTGTGAGTCCTTATTGGTTTCTGTTAACCCTTTTTGTAGGACTGAATTTATTCCAGTCGTCTCTAACAAACTGGTGTTTGGCCGAACAGATTTTTGCCAAGTTGGGTATCGGTGTAGAGGAAAACTCCCAAAGCGGTGCAAAGGTAAAAGGCTAATCTGCTATTCAGATAAAGGGTTTGGTGGCAGTTTCTGGGCTATAAGAGAAAGAATTTCCCATGTATAGGCAGAAGGTTAACCGCAATAACGGTTCTTCTGCTTTTTGATAGATCCCCTAACCTGCGGATGGTCGGTTGATAGCCGGCCATCCGAATTAATTGTATATTAGGTCTATTATGATATTACCGTGGATTGGGGCATTATTAGTTGGATTATCATTAGGATTGCTGGGATCGGGCGGATCCATACTGACGGTTCCGGTGCTTATTTACCTGGCGGGAGAATCAGAAAAAGTAGCCATTGCTGAATCTCTTGGCATTGTGGGTGCTATTAGTTTCGCCGGTTTTATCCCATATGCCCTAAAACAAAAAGTACATTGGCGAAGCGTCATTTTATTTGGGTTGCCGGGGATGGCGGGAACCTACGGCGGTGCTATGATTGCTGAATTTGTATCCGGCACATTTCAGCTGTTATTATTCGCGGGGGTGATGCTTGTTGCCGCTGTTATGATGTTTCGAGACAAGCAGCATATAGATAAAACCATGGGCATGACCGACATCACTCACGCTTGGTGGAAAATTGTTCTTGAAGGACTTGCAGTAGGAGTTTTGACGGGGCTGGTTGGTGTAGGTGGCGGTTTTCTGATTGTTCCTGCGTTGGTTTTATTAGGTGGTCTACCAATGGGATTAGCAGTAGGAACGAGCCTTCTGATCATAGCTCTGAAGAGCTTTAGCGGATTTTATAAGTACCTCGATGTTCTGAATGGACTGGATCTGAGTGTAAATTGGCAACTGGTGCTGGTTTTTAGTTTGATTGGGGCGGTAGGTAGCCTGATAGGCAACAAAGTGGCAGGTAAAATATCCAACGAACGACTTAAAAAAGGATTTGCTGTTTTCCTTGTTTTGATGGGCTGTTATATCATTTTTATGAATATTTAAACTAAATAACTTAACTATGGACGCAGTAACAATAATAATATTAATAGGTGTTGTTGTGGCATTTTTTTATCTCAAAAAGCTAAAAAATTCAAAGAATATGATTCCACCGCAGAAGTTTAAAGAATTGTTACAAGAAGGGCCGGGGGATATCATTGATGTTCGGACGAGGAATGAATACAACAATGGTCATCTCAAAAAGACCGATTATAATTATGATATGTCCTCATCTGACTTTGAGGAGAACGTCGAAAAATTGGATAAAGACAAAAATTATTTTTTGTATTGCCGGACGGGAGCACGAAGCGGTCGAGCAACGCAAATGATGAAACGAAAAGGCTTTGAACATGTGTATAATATAGGTGGTATACAGAGTCTTGTGAATGCCGGCTTTGAAAAAGAATAATAAATAAATTTGTGATAAATATTATGATGAGACGTTTCTTTACTATTGGATTAATAGCAGTGATGACACTTTTTGTAGCACAAGCTTGTGCACAAAGCGAAGGGGATAGCACGCGAATAAATGCTGAGCAATTCCAGGAAAAGGTGGACGAAATGCCCGGTGTAATTATTGATGTACGTACGCTAAAGGAATATAATCAAGGGCACTTGGCAAATGTTAATTACCAG
>CAYNKF010000081.1:0-8447 GCA_964397705.1 uncultured Balneolaceae bacterium
GGGGTATCTGAGCACTTTTCCCCGTTGCTCCAATAAACATCAATAAAGCAATCCAAAACTTATCCTCGGCGGGAATCGCCTCAAGGCTGGATAAAATTACATCAAAATCTAAACTGCCAACGTGCTGGAAGGTCAAAAACATGGCTACCAGAAATGCAAAATCACCAACACGGTTATACCAAAATGCTTTACTGCCTGCAGCAGAGTTAGCCATATCGGTGTACCAAAAACCGATCAGCAGATAAGAACAAAGTCCAACCCCCTCCCACCCGAGAAAAAGAAGCAACAGGTTATCTGCCATTACCAAATTTAACATCGCAAAGATAAAGAGGTTCAGGTAGGCAAAAAACTTCCAGTAGCCTTCATCCTCCCACATATATCCTACAGAGTAAAGGTGGATCAAAAATCCAACACCGGTTACAACGAGGGTCATTAGTATGGACAGCTGATCAAGCTGATAAGCAATATCTACGCTAAAACTCCCAACCTCGATCCAGGTAAAAAACTCCGCAAAAATAGGTGCCGACTCCTGTCCCATATTGATAAAGAAGTAGACAGCAATAGCGAATGGAATAAAGACCGTTAGGTTGGCAATCGTACCAATGAGAGCTTTCCTCTGGCGGAACGATTTTGAGCTTAATCCAAGAAGCCCATTTACGAGAAAACCCAATAGAGGCAGTGCAATAATCAGACTTGTAAGCGTAGTAGCAGAATCCATTAAAGATGATCTTTCAAATTTGTATCCATATACATTTTTCGGCCCAAATGTAGCCAACACCCCATGCATTAACAAGGGTAAATTCTCAAGTGGCAAAGATACAAAAAACTAAGTGAAGGTAAAGGATAGAATTGCTGTTTAGACCTATTATAGAATTAAAAAAGGCTCCTATTTCAGGAGCCTTTTTTAATTAATATCTACAATAAGAAATTACCAGCGCATCAGATTCACCTTATTGATATCTACAGAAAGGTTATTTCGGAAAATGGCGATAATTATCGCTAACCCAACCACCGCTTCTGCTGCTGCTACGGCCAAAGCAAAAAATACCAGTATTTGTCCATCAATATTACCATAATAGCTACTAAAAGAGATAAGGGATAGATTTACGGCATTCAGCATCAACTCAACACACATAAAAATGACTATCGCATTTTTACGAATTAACACACCAATAATCCCAATACAAAAAAGAAGAGCGCTAAGTGCTAAAAACCAATCAATACTAATCATTCGTTGCTCCAGATTTAATTTTATGCTGCGCTACGATCAATGCTCCTACAACGGCAGCCGTTAATAAAATTGCGGTAAGTTCAAATGGTAACAGATATTCGGTAAACATCACATCTCCCACTGCTTCTACGGTACCAACGTACGCCATGTCAGAAGAAACAGTCGGCAGGGTATCTGTAAAACTGCCAATGCTGTAAATGATCTGAGAAAATACGCCTACACCCAGTAAAAACGCTACAAAATACTTGAGGCGAAATTTGTTAAATAATCTTTCTTCATCCTGTACATTCAGCAACATTATGACAAATAAAAACAATACCATAATGGCCCCGGCATAAACCAAAATCTGTATTACAGCTAAAAACTGCGCTTTTAAAAGCAGAAACAATCCGGCCAGTGACACCATATTTAATACCAGGAATAATGCACTGTTTACCGTGTTTTTACTGATCACCATTGCTAATGCTGATGCAACAGCTAGTACAGCTAAGAAAACGAAGAAATAAGTTATCATATCAATCTGTTTATTTTTGTGGCTTCAAAGGTAGATAAATTTAAAAACCTCATCAACTAAAATTGCAGAAATCCACCTCTTCCATGATGTTTTATATTCGATCAAAATAAATCTGACTTCACGCTGTTATTTAACAATCACCAAATAATCGCATTAGTAAATAGAAAAGAATCTATAATTTCCATTTATTAACGTTGTTCTTTTCGAACTTTAGCCTCTTGATGAGATAAACCTACTAAAACCTCAATAAATAATAATTAATAATTTTTCTACTATGGGTAACACTTCAACGTCAGTAGATTCAATGGATATGGAAAAGCTGGGTGCTAAGATTGAACAATCCAGCGCTTTTATTGATGATATTTATTCCGAGTTAAATAAAGTTATTGTTGGTCAGCGTTACATGATTGATCGACTTCTTATCGGACTATTGGCCGATGGACATGTATTATTAGAAGGTGTGCCCGGGCTTGCCAAAACGCTGACGGTTTCTTCTCTTGCAAAAGTTATTGACACAAAATTTCAGCGCCTGCAGTTCACTCCCGACCTGTTGCCGGCCGATTTAATCGGTACATTAATTTACAATCAAAAAGAAGCAGAGTTCACAGTAAAAAAGGGACCCATTTTTGCTAACATTATTTTGGCTGATGAAATCAACCGTTCACCTGCCAAAGTGCAAAGTGCTCTTCTCGAGGCTATGCAGGAACAGCAAGTTACAATTGGAGAAGAAACCTATCCGCTTGATGACCCTTTTCTGGCATTAGCCACACAAAACCCTGTAGAACAGGAAGGGACCTATCCCCTGCCAGAAGCACAGGTAGATCGATTCATGATGAAAATTAAGATCGATTATCCCACCGAAAAAGAGGAATTAGAGATCATGCGCCGTATGGCTAAGACTGGTGCTTCCGAAGAGTTAAAACCTGTTATAAATACAGAGAAGGTTCTAAAAGCACGGGATGTTATTAATGATATTTACGTTGATGAAAAAGTAGAAAAATATATTATCGATCTTGTTTTTGCCACGAGAGATCCCGAAAAATATAATCTTAAAGACCTGTCGGAACTTATCAATTTCGGGGCTTCACCTCGTGCTTCTATTAACTTGAACCTAGCTGCAAGAGCCCATGCATTCATGAAGCATCGTGCATATGTAACTCCCGAGGACGTACGAACTATAGCTATGGATGTACTTCGCCATCGAATTATCCCAACCTTCGAAGCTGAAGCTGAAAATATCACCTCCGAGGACCTGATTGATAATATTCTCTCAACGATTCAGGTGCCTTAATCGTCTTTAAATCACTTGATACTCTTTCAAGGACTTTATTATTTAGTAGTAAAACTTCACCAAACATGCTTTTATGGACATTAATTTTGTCTCCAGAACAGATATAGAAATTTCAAAGAAAAGTTCTTCAAAATACAAACCATTACTTGATGCTGTAAAATTATTGGAACCCGGCGGAAAAGCCCTTGAGGTCTCATTTGAAAATGAGACAGAACTCAATTCTATGCGCAACGTCGTTTACGGGTATAATCGAGATACTGGAGACCAAGTAAAGAGCAGCAAACATCCGGAAAAAAATGTAGTGTTCTTTTATAAAGAAAAAGAAGATGAATAGAAAAAACACTTATACCCATCTCTCCTAAATCCCTGAATTATTCTAAAAAGAAAAGGCTCAGAGTTATTCACTCCGAGCCTTTTTTAATTCAGAAAGAAAAGTATTACAAATTACTCTTCTTCATCAGTATTGTCTTCTTCCTCTTCAACCTCTTCGGCTTTCTTCTGGAGATTGCGAGCGGCTTTTTCTTTATCAGCCATCTCTTTCTTAAGATCAGCAAGGCCAGACATCTCACCTAGTGTTGGTGTGCCGGTTTGTGGAGCAGGCTCCTGCTGCTCTTTCTTGCCTCCTCGAGTTTTCTTAGCTGATTTAGCTTCCTTAACGTCTTTTTCACGCTGACTTAGCGTAATATTTTTGTTGGTTTCATCCAGCTCAATCACATAAGCCTCTACGGTATCGCCCTCTTCAAAATGTTCTTCAGGTTCTCCTTCGGCTTCTGTTTTACTTGCAGGAATGAATCCTTCGAGATCATGTGGAAGTTTCACAAACACACCTTTTTCGGTAGTCTTAAAGACTTCACCTTCAACTTGGTTTGTGCCGCTGTATTCTTCAGCAAATTTCTCCCATGGATTCTCTTCAATCTGCTTGTGACCAAGCGTGATTCGACGATTTTCAAAGTCAATCGCAAGAATTACAACTTCGATTTCTTCATCCTTGTCAATTACCTCATTCGGATGGTTGATCTTCTCAGTCCAGCTCAAGTCAGATATGTGGATGAGTCCGTCAATACCGGGCTCGAGCTCAACAAATACACCGAAGTTGGTGAGGTTGCGAACCGTCCCCTTGTGCTTGGATCCGACAGGATAACGCTCGTCGATATCTTCCCAAGGGTCTTTCTCAAGCTGCTTGACGCCAAGTGATATTTTCTTCTCGGGTTCATTGACATTCAGTACTACACAGTCAATGATATCATCCTTGCTGACCAACTGCGATGGGTGCTTAATATGTTGTGTCCAGGACATTTCACTAATGTGGATAAGTCCTTCAACACCTTTCTCGAGCTCAATAAAGGCACCGTAATCCGCAATAGAAACAACACGACCCTGAACCTGAATATTTTCAGGATACTTAAGATCGATTTCCTCCCATGGATGCGGCTGCAGTTGCTTGAGTCCAAGTGAAACACGTTTTGTTTCTTCATCAAAGTCGATAACCGCAACATTAAGCTGCTGATCGAGCGAAACAATTTCTTCAGGATGCTCAACACGTCCCCAAGACAGATCGGTAATGTGAAGCAGACCATCAACACCACCAAGGTCGATAAATACTCCGAAGTCAGTAATATTTTTGACGATACCTTCAAGTACCTGTCCTTCTTCAATCGTTTCGAGAATTTCTTCACGCTGCTCTTCAAGATCAGACTCGATAAGTGCACGGTGAGAAACAACAACGTTCTCAGCTGACATATTCAGCTTTACAACCTGAAACTCCATCGTCTTGCCTACATAGGCATCAAAGTCGCGTACAGGACGAACATCAATTTGCGATCCAGGCAAAAATGCATCAATGCCCATAATATCGGCAACCATACCACCTTTAATACGACGTTGTATCTTACCTTCAACAATTTCGCCGGTCTCGGCAGCACGTTCAATAGTCTCCCAAGCATGCAGGATATCAGCCTTGCGACGAGAGAGAATTAACTGTCCTTCTTGATCTTCAACTTGATCTAAGAATACATCAACTTCATCACCAGGCTGAAGATTCTCAACTACTTCATCAGGAAATTCATTGGTTTGAACCATTCCTTCGGATTTAAATCCGATATCGACGACGACATAATCTTCATCAACAGAAACAACACGCCCTGTTACAATCTCTTTTTCTTCAATTTCATTGAGCGTATCTTCATACATATCTGCAAGCTGGTGAAACTCCTCATCGGTATAATCTTCCGATGCAGCCTGCAGCTGATCATAAGTGTATGTTTTTTCTTCTTCGTCCACATCGCCGGTAAATACTGCTACTTCCTCTTCTTCCGGTTCAACACGTACTTCTTCTTCAGTAGTGGTTTCGACTGCAGTTTCTTCAGTTACCTCTTCGGTAGCTGTGTCCTGCTCTTTATCTTCGTTAGCTTGTTCTTGTTTAACTTCTTCGGTCATTATTAGTTTTAGTTAAAATTACCGCATTCCAGGATTTTCGGAATGGGATTAGTTTAGGGTTATAATTAAAATCCTTATTCAATTTCTTTTAGTGCTTCGCTTATCATCAAACAAATTTTATCAACCTGCTGTTCAAATGTTAAGTTCGTAGTATCAATTTCAATAGCATCATCCGCTATTTTCAATGGATCAGATTCACGTTGAGAATCTTTATGATCTCGTTCTGCAATACTTTGCTTAATTTCTTTCAAAGTTAATCCGGGGTTATCCTTCTTTCGTTCTTTTAAGCGTCGTTTAGCCCGCTCTTCCAAATCAGCAGACATAAAGAACTTTAGCTCTGCATCGGGAAAAACCGCCGTCCCCAGATCACGTCCTTCTGCAATGTAAATACCATCCAGAACGACGTCACGCATCAAGTCATTCACAAAAGACCGAA
This sequence comes from uncultured Balneolaceae bacterium, assembly GCA_964397705.1. GTDB lineage: Bacteria > Bacteroidota > Rhodothermia > Balneolales > Balneolaceae > Fodinibius. The sequence continues at coordinate 5,909 of CAYNKF010000081.1, forward strand.
CACTTGGTATTGCTGCAACCTCGCTAACGGTGTCAGTAACTTCGGTGGTTCGAATTTTATCTGTAACCGATTGCCCATCTACCGCTACATGAAATTTTTGGTCTTCGTAATAAAACGAGATTTTTTTCTGATCCAATAAATGAAAGAACGTTTCTTTATCCCGATTCACTTCCAAGTAGATTAACGTAACCGTTCTGTATAATGCTCCTGAATCGAGGTATTCAATATCTAATCTGTCGGCAATTGCACGGGCGGTTGAACTTTTGCCCGACCCAGCCGGACCATCGATCACTATGATCATAAACGAAAGTCTCCTAACTTACCTTTATTTTACTAATTTTTCAATGATTTCTTGTTTAACACTTCCAGAAATTTTAACTTTGACGTCTTTCTGAATTGGCGCAGAAAATACAAATTAATTTCCAGAACTGATAAGAAACTCTTAGAAATCATGCCACAACATCAATCAGCGAAAAAAAGAGTACGACAAAACGAAAAGCGTCGTGTTCGAAATCAAGCAAAGCGCTCCAAAATGAAAACATTAATTTCGAAAGCGCTCGAGACTACTGATAAAGAAGAAGCAGAAAAGGCTTTTAAGGAAGCCAGCTCATTTCTCGACAAAATGGCTGCCAAAGACTTAATTCACCAAAACTTTGCAGCGCGTAAAAAGTCAAAAATAGCTGATCACGTTAACAGCTTATAAATATAAATAGGTACAAGTCAATTGGCTGACCCATATTCCAAAGCACTCCTTATAATATTAGACGGCTTCGGGTTAGCCGAAAATCCCGAAGTAAGCGCCATTGACAAAGCGCATAAGCCGTTTATTGATTCCCTTTTTGCCAATAATTCCCATTCCAAACTATCGGCCAGCGGAAAAGATGTCGGCCTGCCGGATGGGCAATTTGGTAATTCAGAGGTTGGGCACTTGAATATCGGAGCAGGTCGTATTGTTCCACAGGAGCTAACACGTGTAAACAAGGCGATTGAGGATGGCAGCTTTTTTAAAAACAATGTTCTAACTACGGCCTTCGAAAAGGCAAAGAAAAATGGCCGCATCCATATTATGGGCCTTTTTTCTGATGGTGGCGTACACAGTCATAATGAGCATCTTTTTGCATTGCTAAGACTTGCTCATTCCGTTGGAATCGATAACACCTTTGTTCATGCTTTTACAGATGGACGAGATACTTCTCCCCACGGTGGGATTGAATACCTTAAAGAATTTCAGCAGCAAGCTGAAACCATTGGATCCGGGGAAATTGCCTCTATTATAGGTAGATATTATGCGATGGATAGAGATAACCGGTGGGAACGAACGAAACTTGCCTATGACCTATTAGTGCATGGAAAAGGTGAAGAGTTTGATAATCCTCTTGAAGCACTTCAAGCATCGTATGACGCAGATGTCACTGACGAGTTTGTCAAACCAAAACTCATTAATTCATCTCCCGATTCTCGTATCCAAAAGGATGACGTTATTATATTTTACAACATTCGGGGTGACCGTGCGCGGCAAATCACACGGGCATTGACAGAGGATAACTTTGACAAATTTGATGTCGAAGGGAACCTTAATTTACATTATGTCACGTTTACTTCTTATGATGAAACCTTCAATCATGTAGAAGTAGCCTATCCCCCATTAGAACTACAGAATACTATTGGTGAGGTTATCAGCAGTCATAACTTGAAACAACTTCGCATTGCTGAAACGGAAAAATATCCCCACGTCACCTATTTTTTCAATGGTGGTGATGAAGAGCCTTTCAAAGGAGAAGAACGCGTTTTAATACCCAGCCCCAAAGTTGCTACCTACGATCTTCAACCGGAAATGAGCGCAGTCGAAGTAACGGATGCATTACGTGCTCAACTGATCACCGAAAAACATCATCTTGGGATCTTAAACTATGCTAATCCCGATATGGTCGGACATACCGGTGATATGGATGCCACCATCAAGGCTATTGAAACGATTGACCAACAGCTAAAAAAAATCGTCGAGACTGCAACCGAGCACAATTATAAAATCCTTATTATAGCCGATCATGGTAATGCAGATTGTTTGGTCAATGAAGACGGAAGTCCGCATACTGCCCATACACTGGCCCCCGTTCCCGCACTTATTTTAAACGAACCAAATGTCAAAATGAAAGATGGCATTCTGGCTGATGTTGCTCCTACCCTACTAAAACTTATCGGAATTGAACAACCGGAAGAAATGACCGGAACTCCACTTTTCTAATTTCTAAATAATTAGAAATCAAGTTCCCTTCTTCATATTTTAAGAACAAGTGATTGAGGTAAATACTTTTTTAGCTTGTATACAGCCAATATTTTATAAAGTAGTGATAAAAATGTTTTTAGTTTTATTGGTAATGACTAATTGCACTACTTGTTTGACTCTCAGGAAGCTATAAAAAATTCATTAACAGATATTTAGCTTCATATTTTTCTGCCAAATTTTAAATTTTCTGTTAGGCGATTTTGTTTGCTTTTGCACTATGCCAGCACTACTTTCGTTAAAGAATATGAACTA
>CAYNKF010000082.1:0-8401 GCA_964397705.1 uncultured Balneolaceae bacterium
GGCGGTAAGTCCGCTGGATAAATGGTTACCCGATGAGCTCATGCAGCAAATAGCCATGGAAAATAATCTTTCTGAAACGGCTTTTTTTGTCGAGCAGGATAACGATTATCGGCTGCGATGGTTTACCCCAACCACTGAAGTAGACTTATGTGGACATGCTACGCTGGCTTCGGCCCACGTGCTTTTTGAGCACCTGAATTACGATCAGCAAGTCATTCGGTTTGATTCCAACAGCGGTGAATTGAAGGTGCGGAAAGAAGAAAATCGCCTGGTAATGAACTTTCCCACTGCAGCATTAAACAGGGAAGAGGCCCCCGATTTTTTGGTGGAAGCTGTAGGCGTTCCGGTTCAAGAACTCTATCGGGATACCGATTATTTGTATGTGGTAGAATCTGAAGAGCAGGTTCGAAATTTAAATCCGGATATTCGAGCAATGGCTAAAGCCGACGTGCGGGGCATTATCGTAACGGCTGCTGCCGATAGGAGTGATCTCGATTTCGTATCACGGTTTTTTGCTCCCGCTGCCGGTGTTGATGAGGATCCGGTGACCGGCTCGGCCCATACGATGTTGACTCCGTATTGGAGCAATCGATTGGGAAAGAAACAGCTGGTTGGGCGTCAAGTTTCCCGGCGCGGAGGAACGGTATATTGTCATTATAAAGAAGATAGGGTGGAAATTTCAGGGGAAGCCTGTACCGTGATGCAAGGAGAGTTTACAATCTGATGGAGATACTCATTCTTTTACTTCTTGGAGTTTTAGCAGGCATTGTTGCCGGGCTTTTTGGTTTGGGTGGCGGTATCTTATTCACTCCCATTTTGTTTATTGTATTTAGCGATGCCGGTATTGCAAACCCCGTAGTTTTAACTATTGGAAGCTCACTTTTTTGCACCTTCATTGCAGCTTTTGGGAGTTCGGTACGACAATTTCAGCAAAAGAACTTTTATTGGTCAGAGGGTATGACCATTGGTTTGATGGGAGCGGGTGGCGTGTACTTGGGCAAGCTTGTAATTACATCCTCTTATTACAGCCAGCAGGTTTTTGTCATCTTCTTTAGTCTGTTGCTGTTGTATGTAGCTTATATGTTTTATCGCCGAGGAACAAGAAATCAAAAAGAAGTTGAGCCAACTGATACGGCTGTAACTTGGCCGCAGTCGTTTGTTACCGGTGGACTTGGGGGATTTGTAGCGGCACTGGCCGGTATTGGTGGTGGAGGGGTGATGGTACCGCTGATGAACCTGGTGTTTAAAAAAAGTTTTGCTCGCTCTGTAAGTATTTCTTCTCTGGCTATTGTTTTGATTTCCCTTTCAGGTTGGGTCCAGCTCGGATTGGCTAATAATGGGATAGGGACGCTCACAGAATTTAACTGGGGGTATGTAGATTTTGGAGCGGCTTTTCCGTTAGCGGTTGGTGGATTGTTAGGAGGATTTCTTGGGGCTTTGTTTAATCTAAAAATTGATCGTCGTTATTTACAGTATGCGTTCTCGTTATTAGCAATTGCAATGGCTGTTAAATTGATTGTCGAGGTTTTTTGATTATACAACACTATTTGAATTAGAACTATTGATCTAAGAACAGCCTTAGCGTTTGGGCCTCATTAATAGTACTAGTCGTTAATTATCGAGTTTTAGATGAGTATTTCATTACTCAGGTTTACTGTTCAAATGAAGTGGTGAATTAGATTATTTGCTTACTAAGGTGGTACGTTTTTCGCTTATCTATTTACTATCTGGCAGGTTATAGCTATACTGAAATTAAGAGTCAGCTTAATCTTAGGCCTATATAATTTATGCTGAAGATGACTGACATGAGTTGATATAAAACATCCATAAGGAGCATTATTATGAATACCCTCAAAGATAAGATAGCTATTGTTACCGGTGGCGCATCAGGAATTGGTAAAGAAACCGTTAAGGCATTTGTTGATAAAGGAGCTTCGGTTGTAATTGTTGATTACAATGAAGAAAATGGTAAGGCTTTTGAACAGGAGATGCTCGATACCGGTGCTGAAGTAATGTTCAAGCTTGTTGACGTATCTAAAGAACAGGAAGTGAAAAATCTGATTAAGGAAACGGTCGATAGCTATGGACAGTTGGATATAATTGTAAATAATGCCGGCGTTGGGATCTTAAAAGATACACATGAGCTTGAATATGAAGAGTACAAAAATGTTATAGATATTAATCAAGATGGGGTTTACTTTGGATGTCGATATGCTATTCCAGAAATGTTGAAAACCGGAGGGGGATGTATCGTTAATACGTCCTCCATTCTTGGATTTGTGGGTCAGGCGGGAGCCTTGCCTTATAATGCAAGCAAAGGCGCTGTAAATACGATGACAAAGTCACTGGCAGCTGAATATGCCGATCGTAATATTCGTGTTAACTCTGTAAATCCCGGCTATGTGGAATCCGGAATGGTGAATAGAGAAGAACTGGGTGACTTTTACGATCAGCTTGTCGAAAAGCATCCGATCGGTCGGCTTGGAAAAGCAGATGAGATTGCTCACGCTATAGTGTTTCTCTGTGAGAATGAATTCGTGACGGGTTTAAATCTACTTGTTGACGGTGGATATACTGCAGTGTGATTTATATTAAAAAAACCATAAAAAAAGGAGTCCCGATCTAAGGACTCCTTTTCTTTTTATAGCAATCAAAATCTCAGCGTAAAGGAGATTGGAAATTTATTTGTTGTCCTGCTCTTCTTTTTCCTGTATTGCGGGTCGTTGCAAGTAGGGTAGCCCATCCGTAATCCATTCCGGAGCTTCTTTCCCAAGCAAGTAATGTTCGTGCCATTCAAAGGCCCGGGTGGCGTAGTCAATTTGATTTTCTTCGCGGGCCAGACCATGGTTTTCGCCTTCATATACCAGCATTACAAACGGATTCTGCATGCGACGCATGGTTGTATAGAGTTCTACTCCTTGGTTAAAGTCGACCGCTCCATCGTCGGTACCAAACTCAACAAGAAGCGGTGTTTCTATTCCTTCCATATTAAATATGGGTGAATTATCTACAAAATTATCCCAATCCTTCCACCAAGGATCAGGAAAACGTCCCTGACTCGTTTCAAAAATTCGAGCGTCGGTCATACCGGTATTCCAGTAGATCGAATTATACATACTAATCATGTTGGTAAGCGGTGCACCGGCAACGGCCGAATTAAATAAGTCGGTTTGCGTGATAATAAACGTCGTTTGATAAGCTCCCCAGGAATGACCGGTAAGTCCAATTTGGTCCTCATTAATCATGCCGGTTTCTATTACTTTTTCTACCGCCGGAACTACACTTTCGACAGCTGACATTCCGGGATCACTCAACTCATAGGTAATATCCGGAAGAAAGACAAAGTATCCTTCAGACGAATACCTGCGGAAGTTATATGGGCTTTTTGTCGATGGCATACTGTAGCTGTGCATCGACTGTGAAAGCTTTTCATAAATGTATGTAATCATGGGATAGCTTTTGTCGGGATCATAATCTGCCGGATAAATCAGGCGTCCCTCGAGTTCTTTCCCATTTTCATTGGTAAAGGTAATGAGTTCATCGTCGGCCCAATAGTATTGATCTTGCTGGGGATTGGTGTAGGTGAGTGCAACCGGATCATTAAAATCATAATCCACGTGAAAGTAATCGGGGGAATCAGTGGCCGACTGTTTTTGATAAACGAAATTTTCGGTTGAGTCAGCTTTGGTAAGACTACTGAACATTTTGGAATCATAAATCAGTGTCTGGGCAGTTTGGCTGTCGTCGATACGTGCATATCCGCGATCTTTTGTTTTGTCTCCATACATTGATAAATAAATGTCTTCATCAGGAGCAATTCCGTCATTATCGTACTCAAATCGGACCTGTCGATAACGGATCTTGTCGTTATTGCCTTCCGTAATTTTTTGATAATTGCTGCCATCCGCCCAAACTTTATAGGTATTATATTGGTCATAGAGCAGCATCCAAGAGTCGTTTTTTGACCATTCCCCTATTCCAAAGGGCCGGCTGTTTTCGCGGCCATTTACATTTGTAAAGTTCTCGAACCGTGTGTCAATATTTCCTGTTACATTGCGATGTTTCTTGTTTTCAATGTCGTAGGTCCACCAGTTCTGATCTTTGAAATACGACAGATACTTGCCATCAGGTGAAGTGCGTACCTGTTCTTGACGTTCCAGAATCTGTTCAGATTCACCGGTATTAACATTAATCAAATATACGTCCTGCCAGTCTTCTTCAAAGGCCGGTTCGTAGGGATGAGGATCGTATGCTACGGCATGTTGCTGGTTTCCGGTAAGCTGTACCTGCTCAAATTGTTCGGTGCCGAGCTGTACAAAAGTCTTCTTATCGATATGCCAGACAGAGAGATGATTTTCTTCTTTAAGCTGATTGACCAGTACTTCTTGTTTGGGTTGGATATCATCATCCTGCCAGTGCCAGACTTCTACATTTGTGGGTTCAAGATCGTCTTTTGATTCTGTTTTTGCGGTGTCAGGTTTTTCATCTTTTTCCCATTCTTTAATGCCAAAAAATAGAGAATTGCCATCCTCTGACCACTTCAGTGACCGGTAGTCAACAACGCGAAAATTCTCGGGAAAGGTATTACTATTCTGTTGACTAAATTTGAATTGCCTTGGTGTTGCATCAAGATTTTTGAATGCCATGATACGGTGAGTAGGATCTTCATAATCCTCGTATTCTACCGCTTTTAAAAATGCCAATGCGTTTTTATCCTTGTGCCAACTCAGATCTTTATAATTTGCCGTATCACTATCAAGCACGGTAATTCGATTCGATGGTAAGTCATAAAGATGGACTCCATTTCCAAGTTTTTCGTTTGAATCAAGTAGAACAGCCATTTTTGATCCACTATCGTTAAAAGCGAATTCCGAAACATTTCCAATCAACTGATTTGTTTTCCGGGAAAGGTTACGCAAGATCAGGTCAGTACCATCAGATTCGACTTCTTCAGGCTTATATTTTTTCATAGCCAGGTATCGACCGTCATCAGAGAAAGTATATTCCTGAATATTTTTAAAGGTATCTACGTTGGCAGTTTCCAAATTCATCAGCCCAAGTTTGAAGCGGACCTGTTTTTTCTGTTCTTCGAGCTGCTCTTTTTTATCCTCAGAAATCCCAATCAGAAAAGCCGCCCATTTGTTATTCTGAGAAAAATCAACCCGTTCACCATGCATAAATTTGTGTTCTTCAGTAGAGTCGACTCCGACCTCCTTGATGATCAGCCAACCATCGCCATCTTCGAGACTTATGTTATAGGAAAACCAGTCGCCGTCTGCAGAAAGTTCGGTCGAAGAAACGTATTGCCACTGCCCATAATCTTCAGGCTCAAGTTTTTGTTTTTTATTTTGGGCTATAAGCGAATGAAAAGAAAAGAGGAGGGTAGCGAACGTGAGAAAACAAAGTTTTGAAAACCGCATCATGATGATTTTTTGTTAAGTGTTTAAGCTTGAACAGTATAAAAGATGATTATTTATTAACAAACAGTTTCTGGGTACGATTATACTTCAAGTTTGTTATATAGATAAAGTTTTAAAGCAAATCCAAAGAAAAAAAGGAGTCCCGATCAAAGGACTCCTTTTCTTATATAGCAATCAAAATCCCAGAGTAAAGGGATCAAATGAAACTGGCAGTTACCAGTCTTTTCTCATTAGGTACATAGCAATCTAATTAGGATTTACATAAACAATTAATCCATTATTTTGCGCAGGAATGCCGGCTGATCGGAATCGGTTTTGTCGATTCGTTCACGGCGATTGTTGAGCAGTTCGTTGCTTTTCTTCTGCTCATCCTGCATTTCTTTTTCTTCCTTTTCATCTTCATTGAGGGGTCGCACGTTTTTAAGTCCGCGACGGTGGAATGCTGGCTGATCCATCTGCTTGAGATTTTTCTCCCCTTTATAAAAAGGTTCGTTGGTTGCAGAATATCGGCTATGGCCGGTAACGTCACTGGCCTTCGGCATATCCATTTTGTCATCATTTGCTTTCTTTTGAGGTCCTTTCTTATTCTCATTAGGGGCCACCCGAGCTTCTTTATTGCTTTCAGCCAGATCAAATCCGGTAGCAATTACAGTGACTCGCAGCTCATCATCAAAACTTTCGTCGAGTACTGTACCGAGAATAATCTCAGCATTTTCTCCGGCTTCTTGCTGAATGATGCTCGTTGCCGTATTGGTTTCCTTCATTCCGAGATTTGCCCCAGACGAAATATTAACCAATACATTGCGTGCTCCATTGATGCTGACGCCATCCAGCAACGGTGAATTAATCGCTTCGCGGGCTGCAATTTCAGCGCGATCTTCTCCTGTTGCATTTGCAGCACCCATGATGGCGGCGCCACCGTCAAGCATGGTTGTTCGCACATCGGCAAAGTCAAGGTTGATGAGACCGGGCATTAGGATTAGATCCGAAATACCACGTGTTGCATTATATAGTACTTGGTTGGCTTGCTCAAAAGCTTCGAGCAGGGTGGTATCTTCATCAGCGATATCCATCAATCGTTCGTTGGGAATAACAATAACGGTATCACTGTTTTTCTTGAGTTCAGTAATGCCTTCAAGTGCATATTTCATCCTCTTGGGGCCTTCACAGTCGAATGGTGTTGTAACAATACCGACTGTTAGGATGCCTTTACGTTTGGCAATACCTGATACGACAGGAGCGCCACCCGTTCCGGTTCCACCACCCATGCCGGCCGTCACAAAAATCATATCGGCGCCTTCGATGGCTTCTTCAATTTCGTGTCTATTTTCTTCTACAGCCTCTCTTCCAATCTCGGGTCGTGCACCCGCACCGAGTCCATTGGTGAGATTAGCCCCCACTTGGATGGTAAGATCAGCCATGCTGTTTTTTAATGCCTGTGCATCGGTGTTAAGAGCGATATACTCCACACTGGTCAGGCCTTTTTCGATCATGTTGTTAACGGCATTGCCTCCGCCGCCTCCAACACCTATCACTTTTATTTTCGCATTGTCTTGACCGTCGATGTCAAAACTAAAACGAGAGTTGAGGTTAGACATAATATTTACTCCTTTTTTAGATTGCTGTGTACTGTTTATTGCTATTTGATTGCTATATGTTTTTCTCTTTTTAGCAGCAGATATGGCTGCCGGCATTTTTTTAAAGTTCTTTAAACCAGCTCTTCATCCTTTCAGCGATGCGATTCATCACTTTTTCCACGCTTGATCCTTTGGTGGATGAGGGAACAATCGCCTGATTGGTAGGGCCGGAACCGGTCTTTATTGCGTGCATAACCAGTCCCACGCCTGTTGCATAAATTGGATTATTTACTTCCTCAATGAGTCCGCCGCTGAGCCCTATCGGCTTACCTATTTTGGCATCCATGCCGAGTATTTCATTGGCCAAGGGACAGACATTATTAATTAGCGAGCCGCCACCGCTGAGCACCACCCCAGCACTTAGATTGTCGGCATAGCCGCTTCGTTTTACTTCGATGGCTACAATTTCCAGGATCTCCTCCATACGGGCCTGTATAATCTTGCCAAGAATACTTTTTGTAATTTCCTTGGGTGGACGTCCTGCTATACCGGGTACGGTAATAGCTTCATCTTCTTTGATCATATCAACATATGCTTCGCCGTGCTCCCGTTTTAACTTCTCGGCTTGATCATCGAGTACGCTTAATCCAACGCGGATATCATCGGTTACCTTTTTACCTGCAATGGCAATGACGGCAGTATGTCGAATGGTATTATCTTGGAATATGGCGACATCCGTTGTTCCTCCGCCGATATCTACCAGCACTACACCCGCTTCTTTTTCTTCCTCATCGAGTACAGAGTATGACGAAGCAAGAGGCTCCAGAATAATATCTGCCACTTGGTAGCCGGCACGCTCAACACACCGGTAAATATTTTTTGCGGCAGAAACAAGGCCCGTTATAATGTGAACTTCGGCTTCCATCCGCATGCCGCTCATGCCCACGGGATCGCTGATGCCGTCTTGCCCGTCCACCACAAATTCCTGAGGAATTACGTGGATAATCTGCTGGTCGGTTGGCAGCATAATGCGTTGGCAATCTTCCAGCAGACGTTCAACATCATCAACGGTAATTTCATTATCGCGATTGTTGATGGTAATCACGCCTTTGCTGCGCATACTTCGGATATGGTCTCCGGCAATACCTACGTTTACGGAATTTACTTCAATTCCGGAAGCCAGCTGTGCTTGCTCAACGGCTGTTTGTATGGCATTTACCGTTTTATCGATGTTTACAACCACGCCGCGATTTAATCCATCGCTTGGTGCTTTTCCTACGCCCAGGATATTTATTCTGTCCTGTGGATCGATGGATGCAACAATCGCACATACTTTTGTAGTGCCAATATCCAGACCAACGACAATTCTATCTTCTTGTTCTTCCATAATGTTATCCACGTACT
>CAYNKF010000083.1:0-8337 GCA_964397705.1 uncultured Balneolaceae bacterium
ATAATCCTAAAATTGCCGTTGCCGTTCTTGTTGAAAACGGAGGTTATGGATCCATTTCTGCTGCCCCAATTGCATCTCTGTTAATTGAGCAATATCTGACCGGAGAAATTGACCGATCGTATGTATACAATTATGTGAAAACTTTTGAGCCCCGAAAACAAACAACCGAAGAAGAGGACGAAAATATAGATGATCAATCTCAAGGAACTTAGCTGGTCGCTTGTCATAATTTGGGCAAGCCTTATTGCCGTGGGATTGATAGCGATTTACAGCGCTACACAAGGTCCGGTGGCAAAGTTTCTACCCAGCTATATACAGTTCAATTTTTATAAACAATTGATCTCCTTCGGCATTGCCGTACTGCTTTTGATAGGACTTCAATTCATTAATCCACGTACCTTTCAAGAAGGTTCTTACGTATTTTACGGGCTTGGTATCATACTAATGATTCTTACTCTTTTAATCGGAAAGGAAGTAAACGGTGCCAGAAGCTGGCTTGTACTAGGGCCATTTAACTTACAGGTGAGTGAACTAATGAAAATCGCCACCATACTTGCCGTTGCTAATTACTTAACAAGTCGCCGAAATATATCAGCAGAGAATTTGAAATCGGCAGTAATTGCCGTTTCCCTTATCGTCGTACCGGCCTTTCTGGTTATTCTTCAAAACGACATGGGTACGGCTATCATCTTTTTTGCATTAATACCAGTAGTATTATTTTGGTCCGGGCTGCCTTACGGTATCTCACTATTTATAATTTCTCCAGCCATTATTGGTTATCTTACTATTATATCGTGGTATTGGGGGCTTGTTGCCGCAATAATTATTACCCTGGCAATCTTTATGATTCAGCGGCGAACTTGGTTAACATTTACTGCATTTGTCACTGGCATTTTACTTGTTATAGGTATCCAAGTTGCCCTCAATCAAGTTTTACAACCGCATCAGCGGGCCCGGATAGAAGCATTTACAAATCCTTCCTTTGATCCCCAGGGAGCCGGCTGGAACGTCATTCAAGCAAAAACGGCTATCGGTTCAGGTGGAATTTACGGTAAAGGGTTCCTTGAGGGGACCCAAACACAACTGCGATTTTTACCTGAACAGTGGACCGACTTTATTTTCTGCGTAATCGGGGAAGAGTTCGGTTTTATCGGTGCCGGATTTACCGTTCTATTACTGCTTGCGCTTACATTACGATTACTGCAAATGGCCGCTGTCCACAGGCATCCCTTTGCCCAGCTGGTGATGGTGGGGGTGTTAACTATTTTCTTCACTCATTTCTTTGTCAATGTAGGATCAGCCACCGGTTTATTACCCGTTATTGGGATCCCCTTACCTTTTATTAGCTATGGAGGTTCTGCCCTCATCACCAATACCCTGATGCTGGGCATCTGCCTAAACCTCGATTTCTATAAACGGCAGTTCAGCATCTATCGATAACTACTCTTCAAATTCCTTATCGGTGCGCAAGTTAAAACTCTGCCGGTGAAATTTTGTGGCGCCATGTTCTTTTAAACCCTCAAAATGCTTTGCTGTGGGATATCCAACGTTAGTATCCCAACCATAATGAGGATACTCTTCGTGGAGCTTAATCATCCACTCATCTCTATACACTTTGGCAATTATTGAAGCTGCAGCAATGCTCATCGATCGATCGTCTCCCCCAACAATGCATTTGTGCGGACATAAACCAGAACTAAAACGATTGCCATCAACTAGCAGATAATCCGGTTTGGCCCCGTCAGCTTCGGCACATTTTGTCATTGCTTTTATGGAAGCGTGCAAGATATTTAGCTCATCAATTTCGGTAGGACTACACCATTGAATAGTCCAGTACAATGCTTCATTTTTGATCTTCTCTGTTAGCTGCCTGCGCTCACCGAGGGTAAGCTTTTTACTATCACGAATCGCTTCTACAAAAGTCCCTGGCTCAAAAATAACACCCGCTGCCACTACGGGTCCCGACAGACATCCGCGTCCTACTTCATCCAAGCCCATCACTCGCTCATACTCTTCTCCCCAGAGCTGGCGTTCGAACGTAATCCGGTCTGTAGATTCAGCATTATTTAAATTACTCGAATTATTCATTACAATGAATTAAAAGGATTTCGAAAGCGTTAGATTTACTCAGGCTAAAGTCAATCTTTTTACTATGCATTTCAAGTACCAAAAATGGGATGAACACTTCGCCAAATCCAAGGGGCAATCCCCTTTTGACTCCCTATGGGATACTTTTCAAGAGCTACTGACCATTGCCAGTGGTGATGTACAACAAGCACTGCGCTGGCTCACAGAGCTGGACAATGATTATGACCTCACCGATCAGTTTAACAATTATAACATTGGTGATTTTGTTGATGAACTGAAAGAACGCGGTTATATCGAACAAGATGACAACCAACAAATTTATGTTATCACACGCAAAACGGAGCGGAGCCTGCGCCAACGAGCGCTGGAAGAAATATTCAACAATCTGAAGAAAGGAGCTGCCGGCAATCACCAAACCGATCATACCGGTAAAGGCTTAGAACGTCAGCCCGAAACCCGCAAATGGCACCAGGGTGATGACATTGCCAATATCGACAGCGTGGGTACCATGATGAATATGCTGCGGCACAGCAACATAGATCAGATGCAACTGCATGAAGACGATATACGCGTTCATGACACCGATCACTACACATCAGTAGCTACGGTATTGCTCATTGATTTAAGCCACTCTATGGTTCTTTATGGAGAAGATCGTATCACTCCGGCCAAGAAAGTTGCCATGGCCCTATCAGAGCTTATCCTAAATAACTATGCCAAAGATTCACTGGATATCATTGCCTTTGGTAATGAAGCATGGAAAGTAGACATCGAAGATCTTCCCTATTTAAAAGTGGGACCATACCACACTAACACTGAACAGGCGCTTGAATTAGCTCGCCACACTCTACACCGACGCAAGTTTGCCAATAAACAGATTTTTATGATTACTGACGGCAAACCATCCTGTATTATTGAAGATGGAAAAATGTATAAAAACAGCTTTGGGCTTGATCGAAAAATTGTAAACAGGGTGTTAGATGAGGGGGTTAAATGCCGACGTGATGATATTGACATCACAACATTCATGATTGCCAGAGATCCTTATCTGCAAGATTTTGTTCGAGAGCTTACCGAGGCTAATAAAGGACGAGCATACTTTGCATCTCTTGATAATCTTGGGGGCTATATTTTTGAAGATTATATCCGTAATCGTAAACGCAGAGTAAAATAAAAAAGGCAGCCCATTTAGAGCTGCCTTTTTAATGATATAAAAACCACTTCCTACCTTAGATACCCAACTCCTGCATTACCTGATCGGTAATATTGTACTTTTCCTGGGCTTCATCTGAAGCATAGAGAATAATCATATCGCCTTGACTGGTAGTTGTATTAATGACATATGTAAGTCCCATATCTTGAGCAACAGTACCAACAGCGTTATCAATCTGATCCAAAAGAGGACCTACCAATTCTTGCTGTTTCTGTTGTATCTCCTGCTGAATTTGTGTTTGATACTGCTGTAACTCAGCATTCAATTTGCCAAGACGTTCTTCTTCACGTTGACGAGCTGACTCATTAATAACATCAGCTTTCTGTTGATATTCCGTAAGCTGCTGTTGAAAGTCTTGCTGCTTGGTAGTAAACTCATCTCGTTTGCGCTCAATAAAGTTTTGTAAGCGCTGCTGAACCGCCTTCATCTCAGGCATTTTATTTAGAATTGCCTGGGGATCAACATAACCAATTTCCGTTTGCTGTGCCTGTGCAGTAGAGAGGCCTGTAAAGCCAACTACCAAAAAACAAAGTAGTGATATAGATAGTATTCGTTTTATCATAGTATGATATATTTTCAATTAATTCTGGTCAGATGTTTCGTTGATGTATTGTAATACTTGCTGGGTAATATCCATTTTCTCGCTTGCAGCGTAGTAAACTACATTTTCACCGTTGCTGGTAGCCTCATTAATCACAAAGTCGAGATCATTTCTTTTCGCAACTGTACTAATAGCCTCATTCATCTTACTGTAAAGAGGTTCTAAAAGCGTAGCCCTGCGCTGTTGTATCTGCTGCTGAAGCCCCTGTTGAAATTGCGTCATTTCAGCTTCCATTTGTGCAAGCTGCTTTTCTCTCTTCTGAATCTCAGCATCAGACATGTTGGCCTGGTTCTGCTGAAATTCGGCAACAGAATCCTGAAATTCTGTTGTACGCTGTTGTAGTTCTTGTCGTTTTTCTTGGATAAAATCATTCAACTCCTGTTCCACTTGTGAACGCTCGGGCATCTGGCTAATTACTTCTTGGGTATTAAGATACCCTATATTGAGTTGTCCAAATGCCGATGTACTTACAACAAAAAGGAATAGGAAAAATGAACTTGCTAACTTTCTAAACATCAGATCTATTTATCTTTGGGATTCAATTATTCGGCCTGTGAGTATAAAAACTATTTTTATCAATTGCTTGGTTCATTTAACGTATACCAAGCTCTTGTAGTACCTCTTTATTTAAATTCCATTCTTGTTCACCATACAGCATGCTAGAATTTTGTGCACGATCAAAAACGAAGTCAACATTCTGGTCATTGGCTACCTTGTTTATAGCATCAAATACCTTGCGCTGAATAGGTTCAAGAAGCTCTTTTTGTTTTTCAAAATATTCGCCATTGGCACCAAATTTTTCATCCAAATATTGTTGGCGCTGTTGTACTTTGTTTTGGATTTCCTGTTGTTTCTGCTTTTTGAGCTCTTCAGTGTATAAAATCTTTTTAGCTTCAAAATCTTCCTTCAGTTGATCAATCTCCTGCTCCATTTTATCCAGCTGTTTATTCCATTCAGAACTGATCGTGCTTAGCTGTTGCTGGATTCCCTGATATTCCGACATTTGAGTCAAGATTTGATCAGTGTTCACATAGCCGATCCTTTGATCTTGGGCAATGGTAAAGCTGGCACAGACCAACAACAAACAACATGTAATCGCGCTATGTAGAAACAGATTTCTCACTATTCAAAAGGAGCTCCAATATTAAACAGGAATTGCCATTCGCCTGCTGGAATAGGATTGTTCGGGATAGCTACACCGTCCAAACGATATCCATAGCTAAGATCAACCAAGCCAAGTATTGGCAAATAAATACGAGTACCAAAACCTACCGATCGTTTTACATCAAATGGAGCAAACTCACGAGTATTGGCAAAAGCGTTTCCTGAATCGAAAAACATGTATGGGTGTACCTGAGCCTGCTGTTCAGTTATCGCAGGATAACGCAGTTCAAACGCATATTTGGTGTACAAGCGTCCGCCGACAGGTTCCCCATTTTGTATTGGTGAAATAGAACCATTACGTCCACCGGGGAAGCCGCGAAGATCAATATTGTCATCCAAAAAGCTCTGGCGCTGCTGCATCTGAGTACCCCCCAGCTTGAAGCGTTGGAAATCACTACGCTGGCTATCACTCAGATAACCCAAGTAACCGTACTCTACAGTATTAGTCATCACCAGCTTACCGACAACCGTTGTATGGTTTTGGTACTTTGTTTTCAACTTGTAAAACTGTGAAAAGCCGGGGAAGGGCGGTGCAAGTTCACCGGAGATGCTAAATTTAGAACCTGTTGTCGGAGAAATAGGATTATCCACCGAATTACGCTCTAATACCTGCTTCAGACTCATAATACTAGAGGTTCCTTCAGCAAGAAATGAGGCCCCGCCTGCAACATCATACAGTTGATAAGAAATTACCGAACGATGGGTAAAATAGTCATCAGGCCAATTCAAGCGCCTGCCGAGAGATACACTACTCGATAGTAACTCATTCCGAGAAGAGGTGCCTCGGTAACTAATTAAATCGTAACTCATATTTACACCCAACGACAATGGTCTACCACCTAACCAAGGCTCCTGAAATCCAAGACTATAACTCTGATAGCCGCTGCCGGTGACCTGTACACCCAAAGACAATTTTTGGCCGTCTCCCGAAGGAATAGGGTTCCATCCTTCACCTTTTACAGCACGCTGTATAGAAAAGTTATTGAAATTCAATCGAGCTGATAAAATCAGTCCTATACCCTGCCCACCGAATCCACCGGAAAACTCAAAGTTATCCGTACTCTGGGATTCATCAAGCTGATAATTGATATCTACAGTATGATTTTCGCGATCAGGTGAAAGGTTTGGAGTAATTGCTTGGGGTCGGAAGTATCCTAACTGTCCAAGCTCTCGAATGGTACGAACAATAGCTTGCTGACTGTATTTTTGGCCTGGTACAGTACGCAAGGTTCTTCTCACCACATCATCATGCGTCTTGTTGTTACCGGTAAAAGACACCTCTTCTATATAAGCTATCTCATCTTCATAGATACTCATATTTAAATCTACTGAATCTTCACCGACCACCTCAATTTCAGGCTCAACTCTGAAGAACAAATATCCTATATCCCGATACAGACTGGTTATATCAGTACCTTGCTGGGAGAATTGCATTTTATCCTGAAACTTTTTCTGATTGAAGATATCTCCCTTTTCAAAGCCCAACACTTCGGAAAGCCGTTCATCAGTATAAACGGTATTTCCTTCCCATGTGATATCCCGAACCTTGTATTGCGGCCCTTCATCAACTGTTAAGTTCACCTTTATCCCTTCTGCAGGGGTTTCCAGGATCAATAACCTGTGCTGCGTATATGGAAAAGTATACACAGAATCACTTGTTATGCGGAAGTCAAGAAACCCATGCTCCCCATAGAAATCTCTTAGATTCTGCTTGGACGTTTCAAAGTCTTCTTCTTTGAATAGTTTTTTAGAAAAGAATTTCCACCAGCGATCTTCATTAATTTCACCCAATTCTTTTCGGAGCGTGCGGTTACTAAACTCCTCATTACCCTCAAATGCAATTTCTTTTACCTCTAAGCGTTCACCGGGATCAATATTGAAGTGAACCGTCACACGGTTACGAACCGTATCAGGCTGGGATTTCTCGACTTCGATATCAGTATACCAATACCCTTTATCATCATAGTATCGTTTTATGGTATTTCTGGCCTGTGCTAATGATGATTCAGTAACAGCGTAGCCTCTTAACAGGGTAATCTCCTCTTCGAGATCTTTACGATGAGATCGTTTCGTACCATGAATCTCAAATCCTTCTAGCCGTGGTTGTTCTTGAACAACGATTTTCAAATAAATACCGCCGGGCTCACGGTCAGTCTCAATTATTTCAACATCGGAAAACAATCCTGTTCTGTGAAGACTTTTTATGGCCCTTGATAAATCCTGACCAGGGATAGTAATTTGAGTACCCACTTGCAAGCCACTGGTCCCAATCACAAAATCTTCTCGCGAAGTTGTCAAGCCCTCCACTTCAACTCCCAGCACTTCGTACTGCTGGGGACGATTATTCATCGGGTTTTCGATATTTATCGAGGTATCCTGAGAAAAACCAGGATTATAGATAAAGCAGAGGACGAAAAGAGTAACTAATAATTTCTTCACGTGGGTTCGTTGTTGAAACAAAATTGAGCTTACGATATTTATATGAAAGGTTAAGGTGTCAGCTCTTGAACGTATAGACCTGAAGATTTCTTTTGTGCATTCTCGGAAATTTTGCCGAATCTACGTTCTCGTTGTTGAAATGATTGAATAGCTTTATATAACTCTTCCCGGCGAAAGTCTGGCCAGCATGTTTCTGTTATATATAGTTCGGAATAAGCCAACTGCCATAGCAAAAAATTACTGATTCGATATTCACCACTAGTTCTGATAATCAATTCAGGATCAGGTATCTCAGCCGTCGACAAATGATCGCTTATCATCTCATCGTCTATTTCATCGGGATCAATTTCACCATCTTTCACTGATTGGGCCAGCTTTTTAACTGCTTCGGTGATGTCCCAACGGCCTGAATAACTGAGTGCAAGGCAGAGTTGTAACCGGTCATTATCTTTGGTTAGATCAATGGCTTCTCCTAATTCTCGCTGACAATTTTTGGGAAACCGATCGATCTGTCCAATCGTTTCGAGCTTTATATTATTTTCATTCAGATTTTCCGCTTCATTACGCAGTGAACGAGCCAATAAGCGCATCAGAGCACTGACTTCCATTTTGGGTCGTCCCCAATTCTCTGTCGAAAACGCATACAACGTCAAATACTTAACGCCTATTTGTGCACAAGCCTCGGTCACATCCCGAACAGAATCTACACCAACTTTATGCCCATATGAACGGATATTTCCGCGACTTTTAGCCCATCGCCCATTACCATCCATAATTATAGCGATATGCTCGGGGACTGCCCCCTCCTCTATCAGCGCGGACTGTGACTTCT
>CAYNKF010000084.1:0-8321 GCA_964397705.1 uncultured Balneolaceae bacterium
AGAATGTCGATTAAATAACTCAAGTCTGAACGGTGATGAATATGGTCGATCCACGGGCTATACCAGTCATATATTTTTTGCCATGGGGCACCATGTACGTTATCCACATAGAGAAAATCACGTTGAAAGCGCCAGCCTTCACGGAATATTTGTTGCCATTCTTTTTCAGGTTCAACGCGAATACGAATTCCGCTGACATCAATCTTGCCATCACCGGGCTTTTGTGGAGCACCTACAGTAGACACTATTCCCCAAGTTTCTCCGCTGCGATACAGGAGGTTTTGCCGATCGTGTGAAACGGTGGCTCCCTGAATGGGAGAGAGGAACGAATCAGATTTTCTCTCCTCAACATTGTATCGATGCAAAGTGATTCCGGGCTGATCGGGCACATTTTCTTCATAAAAGACATGATTTTCTGGCCCTTTAATTAAGCCGGTATAATTTTTTTGAGGGATATCAGCGGCTACTATTCGGTCTTTAATTCCTTCGGGGTCTATTGTTACATTAGGTTCCTCATCTCCTGCATTCGAATCCCCATTTTTCTTTGTGGCATTATTCTGAGCGGGTTCTTCATCACTTTCAGGCAAGAATGGAGATTTCGTATTATCATCCAGCATAACCAGATAAAGTCCTCTTGTGGTCGACATGTCATACGAACTCATATCCAGCCACCCGGTATTGAGTCCAAAGTCGGTGCTGGATAGGAAGTAGATATACTTTCCGTTTTTGTCCCAAGTGGGATCGATTGAATCGGCCATGCCGTCGGTAATTTGATAGCTTTTACCGGTTTCGACATTATGGACTTTTATAACGTGATACTGGCTTGGTAAACGTTTGGAGTACGCTATCCATTTGCTATCCGGTGACCAATTGGGATGCATTGTCCGATTTGGGTGGGCGTAACCATCAGTATCAATATGTGTTGCGTTGCCTGTTTGGGTATTCACGTACCAAAGCCGGAAATGGGTATCGGTATAGACAATATATTTTCCATCGGGAGACCACTTGGGCTCATAGAAAAATGTTGGTTCCGGTAGGTCAATTTTACGTGGTTCTTCGAGTCCTTTTTGATCAGAAATATAAAGCTGATATTCCCCGCTTTTGTCGGAAAACCAAGCAATTTTTTGTCCATCGGGGGACCAGATGGGATATCGATTAGCCACTCCTGAACTTTGGGTGAGATTGCGCCAGCTTCCCTTTTCTTTAGGAACAGAAATCACTTCACCGCGGTGCTGAAACAGTGCTCGTTCACCGGTAGGAGAAAGCGAGGCGTTATCGAGTTGGGGGGATTGGACATCTGCCCAGCGGGGACGGGCCTGCGTCATATCACCCTTGACATGGATTTCGATTTTTTTGTGATTTCCAGTAGCGGGATTCAGTTCATAAATATAACCTCCCTGTTCGTAAACAATAGCTCCGTCGCCCGAATCAAGATTTTTTACATCAAACTGGGAGTGAAAAGTCTGCTGTTCACTGTTACCTGTTGAGGGGTCGTACGACCAGATATTCATCGTATAATCTCGCTCCGACAGAAAATAGACTTTATCCTTCAACCATATCGGATTTATGTGGCGTTCTTTGTTAGCACGTGGGGTTCTTTGCAGGTCATTGGTCTCGAGATTTACCACCCATATGGGTTTTGCTTGCCCACCGCGATAGTTTCGCCATTCACTATCTGAAAGACTGACAGGCTGATACGCAATATGGGTTCCATCACTGGAAAACGCTCCGGATGCAGCCCGGGGAATCTCGTGTTTCTGAGGTAGTTCGCCATTAAGACTTACCGTGTAGAAGGTAGCTTCTTGCGTAGGGTGGCCTTTTCTTCCGGAAATAAAAAGTATCTTTTCTCCATTGGGCGTCCACCCGGTTACCTTGTCATCACCGGGATGCCAAGTTAATCGTTTAGCTTGACCACCTTTTGTTGATATCACATAAACATCTGTGTTGCCATCGTACTGTGCAGTAAAGGCAATTTGGGATCCATCCGGTGAGAAGTGCGGATGCGTTTCGCCGCCTTTTCCGCTGGTAAGTCTACGTGCCTCACCACCATCGCGATCGGTTATCCATAGGTCGTTGGCATGAACAAAAACAATGTGATTTTCGCTAACCGTAGGTTCCCTCAGAAGCCGGGTATCGTCTTCTTGGGCAAAAACATCCCCGACTGGCGTAAGTATTAACAAGGCAGTGATAATCCATAGGATAATAGCAGCTATTTTTTTCATAATATGGTTGGGTTTGGACAAATTATTTATGGCAACTAATTAACAAACAAGCAAAATTGCAATCTAGGCCTGGCCTTATGAAGGGAGAGAAACTAAGGAATTCCAAGTAGAGTTATTCTTCAACAGGTTCCCAAAGTTCAACCTTATTTCCCTCCGGATCCATTATCCAGGCAAACAATCCAAATTCTGTATCTTCGATATCCCCAATCAGGTTAATTCCTTCCGATTGTAATGCTTTAGCCAGTGCTTTCAGATCATCCACAATAAAGTTGAACATAAAATCTTTCTGGCTGGGTTCAAGGTAGTCTGTTTCCTTATTAAATGGACTCCAGATGGTATATCCTTTAGAAGGGCGCCTGGAATCATTGTTCCAGTTAAATGTATATCCACCGTAACTTTCATCAATGGGGACTCCAAGATGAGTTTTGTACCACGAAGCCAATGCTTTGGGATTCTTTGCTTTAAAAAAGATACCGCCTACACCTACAACTTTTTTCATAGTAATCTCATGTGGTAATTAAAATAACATTATCGGGTGAGCGTAAATGTTCCTGCTCAGGAGTTTTGTAGAGCTTGTTTGCACGCTTCTAAATCTTTTTTCGCCGGCTCATAATCAGGTTCAATTTCCAGACACTTTTCAAAATAGGAGATGGCCTCCTCATATTCTTCGAGATGTTTCAACAAATAGCCGATATTATTATAAGCCTCGTGAAATTCGGGATCCAGCTCTATAGCTTTTTTGTAGCAGCGACCGGCTTCCAGGCTATCATTATTTCGCAGAAAATGGTTACCGAGATTGAAATATCCCATAGGATCTTCAGGATTTATCTCAGTGATATGCTCAAATAATTCGCGGGCTTTTTCATCTTCATTTGCCAATTCATAGATATCCGCGAGATTATTCAAGGCCGGCACATAATCGGGTTCGATATCCAAGGCATCCATGTAGTGAGTTATGGCCTTTTCAATATCCTTTTTCTCATAAAAGGTATTGGCAAGGTTAAAATGGATTTTGGCAGCTTTTGGTTGTTGTTTAAGTGCCTCTTTATAGTATTCTATGGCCTGATTGTATTCTCCAAGCATCTGATATCCAATGCCCAGTTCGTTAAGCAGGTCGCCGTCGTTGGGCGATTCTTTGAGTTCTTTTTTTATTTGCGCGATCTGTTGCTCAATTTTTTTCATAGTGGGCCAAGATAAGAAAAGCTGTAGATGAACTCATTTATGATGGTATTTTATTTTTTGTTGCTATAAACTGAAAATAATTCCAAAGTCCGAGGTAGGCACGGTGGAAACTTATTTGCTTTGACTTGAAATTATTTTCTAAGCGGGGATATAGATTACCCGAAAAATCTACATGATTAATTTCCATCCAATTTTTAAACCATGATAAAGGGGAAGTATGGAAATCAACTATGGCGAGATATCCATTGGGACTGAGATCATTTTTTATTCTTGTAATTATTTTCGAATATTCTATCCCCATCATCGTCAGAGAATAAGAGAATAAAATAAGATCATAGTTTTTTTTATTTAAATTATCCGAGCTGTAATGCCTTTTCTTAAAGGTGGTAGATGAATCAGCTATTTTTTTTCGTGCCTTTTTGAGCATATGAGGAGAGAGATCCACTCCCGTAATTTGTGCATCAGGAAACCGCTGTTTCAATTGGATGATGTTCTTACCTGTTCCACATCCCACCTCCAGAATTTGAGGATTGGCTGGTAAAGAAGGAATGTGTTTAACTAGTGCTGTTCTTCCGAATAAAAAACTCCATCGGGTTGCATCATATATGTGGGAGTGAAGCCGATAATATTGTATGATATCATGTCTATGCTTCTCTGCAGTAGATAATGTGGTTTTATTACTCATAATACCGTGGCAAGATGAGTTGATTCATAGGTTCCTACCCGATCTTTTTTGTGTAAAGGCTCCGTTAATTGTGGATGAAAGCGAACGTTTTCAAAAACGAACTCTGGTAAAAAGTTTGGTTGAGGCATAGCTGATCGAAATAAAATGCGGGCACCACTTTTTGCACAATTTAATATTTGACTCCATTGTTTGGCCAGTTGATTAGGTTGTGTAAATGCCATCCAGTCCTGATGATCTAATAGTACAAAATGAGAGTAGGTTTTTGTGCTTTTTTGAAGAGCTTGCAATAGGGAGGAGGTTTGGGTTTCAATCCGGTTAATACGCTTCCTTAAAATCCGAAAGTTTTTTTTACGTAAATAATTCGGACAGCAGTCAGAGGTGTAATGTCCGGTAAGATACACACGCCAAAAATAATTATTTGTGATGGGTAATTTTGTAAATACTTGTCGCAAAGATTTACGAATGAATTCCAGTAGGCCGTTTTCGTACTGCTGTTCAATCATTTTACGTTGACTGCTTGGAACGCCAAGCATCGTCATGGTAACATGACGACCTATAAGCCATTTGGAAAAGGGATTCCAAAGCTGTGGTTCAATTTCATGAAAATAGTATGCTTGTTCTTCCAAACTGTTTGCAGCTAATAAATTACTTACAGCCGGCATTAGTCCTTTTCGTTGAAGTTTACTAAAAACGGCACCAGCTACTTTTCCCGAAGTCCCGCTAAAGTAGAAACTGTCATTTTTAGATTTTGGACAAAAGTTATGGATGTTTTTATCCCAAAATTTCTGCGCCTGTTTTGATAAAAGAGTTCTCAGTTTCTTGCGGTATATGAATTCAGCACCGGATTTTTGACCGTCACCAAAAAAGTCCCATAGCAAGGCATGGTCCCCATTTTTAAAAACAGCTTTCTTAAGTTCCAGTAATGCATTTTGGGTAGGATTAATGTCAACACTTTGTATATGTTTTACATCATCTAACAGATAATCCAACGCGTTATCACCGGCGCTGGTGAGCATTAAGATATTGCTTTTGGAATCGAGGTTTAGTAATGCTCGATCCAGGCGGGGATCTTCCCAACAAGTATTATACACCAAGTTGCCGGAGGTGACCGTATTAAAGATACGGCGCTGTAATTGCTGTACAATGTCGGTTATTGATTTCATGGAATAACAGAAACTATGGTTTCCATATGTAAATAGTATGAATCACTTTTAGAGTTTTGGATAGTAAAAAAATCTAATTTAAAAATGTGATTCGATGAAGAATTTGTATCTTTAACTAACCTTAAAACAAAACGTTACAATTATGGCTGATAATAAGGACAAATCAGAAGAGAACAGTGAAGTAAAAACCGAAGAAAAAAAACGTGAAAAAATTAAAGGTTATGAAAAGCTGATTAATCGATTGAAGGAAGAACGCGCTGAGCTTGAAGACGAGCTAAACAGAGATTACCGCGAGGCACGGCGCTATGTACGTTCTCATCCTGAGGAAGGGGTACTTATTGGTTTTGTAGGTGGTATAGCTTTAGGGTATATCCTGAGCAAATTAGGACGAAGGTAATTACAGTATAATTTCAAATCTGATTAAAAGAAGAATATTGTGAGTACAACGACGATCAACTCGGAACATCTTGCTGAATTATTTGAGCGTGTGGATGCGCTCAGGGGGTATCTTTGACTATGATCAAC
Source organism: uncultured Balneolaceae bacterium (assembly GCA_964397705.1). Lineage (GTDB taxonomy): Bacteria > Bacteroidota > Rhodothermia > Balneolales > Balneolaceae > Fodinibius. The sequence continues at coordinate 5,778 of CAYNKF010000084.1, forward strand.
GCAAGGTAAACATCATTGAACTTCAGGAGCAGACACAGAATCCTAACTTTTGGGATGATCCCGACGAAGCCCGTCGTATTATGAAAAAGCTGGACCATGAAAAAAGTATGGTCAGAAGCTGGGATCGCTTAGATGAACTACGCGAGAGCATCAAAGTCTACCAGGAATTTTTGGAAGAGGGTGAAGATGTAGACGATGAATTGCAACAGGAGGTCGAAAAGCTTGAGAAAGGTATTGAAGATCTTGAGCTGCGAAATATGTTGCGGGGCGACGATGATCATCGTGATGCTATTCTTACTTTTAATCCGGGAGCCGGTGGTACTGAGAGCCAGGATTGGGCAGAAATGTTATATCGCATGTATACCCGGTGGGCAAAGAAACATGATTACCAGATTTCAGTAATGGAATATCAGCAAGGCGATGTCGCCGGACTCAAAAGTGCAACGATTCAGATTGAGGGAGAGTTCGCTTACGGATTTTTGAAAGCGGAGAGTGGAGTACATCGATTGGTTCGTATTTCTCCCTTTGATAGCAATTCAAGGCGACATACCTCATTTTGTTCAGTTTTTGTATCGCCTGTAGTGGATGATACAATTGAGGTTGATATTGATGAAAGCAAGGTTGAGCTGCAGCGCTTTCGTGCCAGTGGCGCGGGGGGGCAGCATGTGAATAAGACAGAAACCGCGGTCCGACTCATTTGGGAAGGAGAACTATCAGACGGGACAGAGCAACGGGTAGTTTCGGAATGTCAGCAGGAGCGATCACAGAAACAGAATCGTGAAAAGGCGATGACTTTGCTTAAATCGAAGATTTACGAGCTGGAAAAGCAAATTAAAGAGCGAAAAAAGCAAAAGCTCGAAGATTCGAAAAAAGATATTGAATGGGGATCACAGATACGTTCTTATGTATTTCATCCCTATAACATGGTAAAAGATCATCGTACGGATTACGAAACTTCTAATACCGATGCGGTTATGGATGGGGAGCTTGATGAGTTTATTAACGAGTATTTGCTTTCCATTTCAGCATCTGACCAAACGGAATAATGATTACTGTAGGGATTACTGGAGGTATAGGCAGTGGAAAGTCCACAGTCTGTAAGATATGGAAAGGAATGGGGGCTTATGTGCTAAATGCTGATGATCTTGCCAAAGATGTAATGGCATCCGATGCGGAAGTGAAACAGCAGTTAGTTGATCATTTTGGATCAGAGTCATTTTTGGATGATGGAAAATTAAACACCAAACATCTGGCAAACGAAGCATTTGAAAAAGGAAGGGTTGAAGAACTTAATGCGATCGTTCATCCAAAGTTGCCGGCAGCTGCATCTATAAAAGTGGAAGAAGCTGAAGCACAGGGATACGATATTTTTGTCTATGAGGCCGCTTTATTGTTGGAAAATTTAGAACCCGGTTCACTGGATTATATTGTACTGGTATTAGCTGACGAAGACCATCGGATTGAGCGTGTAAAACAGCGGGATAACAGCTCTGAAGCAGAAATTAGAGAGCGTATTCAAAACCAGCGAAATTTCGAGAAAGCTACTGATCGAGTCGACTATGTTATCCGTAACAATGGAACACTTGAGGAACTGGAAAAGAAAGCCGAAATTATATATCACAGTCTTTTACCTGAGCGGGATACATAGATACATATAAATCATAAATATTGATTAGCAAAAGAGGGAAGGTATGGTAGACCGAAAAACGAATCGTGTCATTACCCTGGAAGAATACATTATCCAGGCACAGAATAAGTTTCCCGGGGCTACGGGAGAGTTGTCACAATTACTTCGTGACATTGGTCTTGCAGCAAAAATTATATCAAGAGAGGTTAACAAGGCTGGAATTACAAATATTTTAGGAGAGGATGGCTCTACCAATGTACATGGCGAAGAAGTGAAGAAATTAGATCTTTTTGCCGACAAGCAACTAATTTCGGCATTAAACCGATCGGAAATTACGTGCATGGTAATTTCCGAAGAAAACGATGGGATTGTTGAACTTGATAATGACGGCGGGAAATATATCGTCTATCTGGATCCGCTCGATGGATCATCAAATATTGATGTGAATGTTTCGATTGGCAGCATCTTTTCTATTTACATGCGTAAAGAAACTAGTAGCGATGAATTGAGTGAGGAAGATGCCTTGCAATCAGGTATGAAACAAGTGGCGGCAGGTTATGTACTGTATGGGTCAAGCACACTGATGGCATATACAACTGGTTTAGGGGTTTCAGTATTCACACTCGATCCCAGTATAGGTGAATTTATTTTATCAGATGATGACGTAAAAATACCTGATCATGGTACTATCTACAGTGTGAATGAGGGTAGTTATCACTCATGGGATAAAGGGCTCAAAAAGTACGTCAAGTATTGCCAGGTTGAAGATCCTGATACCAATAGGCCTTACAAGGCACGGTATATTGGCTCGATGGTGGCCGATGTACACCGGACTCTAATCACTGGAGGAATTTTTATATATCCTAACAGCAGTCAATACCCAAATGGGAAACTGCGCCTGATGTATGAATGTAACC
>CAYNKF010000085.1:0-8301 GCA_964397705.1 uncultured Balneolaceae bacterium
CATTACTTCTAAAATAATTTCAATAGTTATTGCTATCCCCAAAACCTTTAAAAAGATGCCCGTAATGTAATCAGTCTAGTCTTCTAATTGCGCGGGCCAACCAAAACTGCAATTTGGTAAAAGAAAAGCAATAGTGTTGGAGAGACGAATGAACTCCAAATATATATTTCTTTCTTAGCCATAATAGCCCAACTATTTTTTAAAGGTGAAATTCATACGTGAGGCAATATAAAATTTACGCAATGTTTTATATTATCTAATAAACGAAATACTCACTTATTGATTTGGTAAATTTATGTTATGTTTTGAGTTAAATTGAAAATAAAACCTTTTATATAAGCAATATATGGCTATGGAAAAGATGGATCGGCTTCGAGATGCAATTACAGATTACATTAACGAAAATGGTGTAGAATACCAGCGCCTGCTTTTATCGAGAACATTTTATACCAAATTAAAAAAGGAAGCAGATGAACATGATGTTCCTATAGATCTTCCGAATATGGAGATAAAAGACAAAGTAGATTACGACTTTAAGCTTCTCCCCTGATATGGACTTTTATTCGGAACACCCAGATCCATTTAAACCTATAAACATTAAAAAGTTTATGTTCTGGATCGGATCAGGTGCTCTGGTAATTATATTTTTAAGTTTTCGAGCTTATATTAACAATCGAAATAATTTTAATAAGAAAGTTATTCGCGATCAGTATTCCCGATTGTACTTTTATTTGTTACAAGGACTAAATATTGCACTCATTATTTCTGGGCTCCTATTTTTGATGCTTGCAATAGTAAGTCACGTAAATGGGTTCGAAGTAATTTTTTCTTCGGAATACGATTACCACCTAAAGTTGATTGATAGTTAATTTAGACAACAGAATTTTTTGCCAAACCTCCGAATAAATCATCATAATACACGTTCAAATTTTGTAAATAGTGAATAGAATCATTATTTACATAGGAAGTTATAATTTTAAGTAAATAAAGGTATCAAAGCTTTATGCCAAGATGTGAAATATACCAAGATGCCAAAGGGGAATGGAGATGGAGACGAACCTCCAAAAACGGTGATATCGAAGCCTACTCCGATGGCGGATTTGAAGATAAAGAAGAATGTAAAAAAGACGGAAAGGAAAACGGTAACTGCACAAGTTATACTCGAAGTAATTCCTACTAAAAACTTTTTACTCTTTTAAAGCTGCTCTCCAGTAGTGGTGGGCAGCTTTTTTTATTTGATAAGTCACTTTGTATAAAGGATTTACCAAGAACGTAGGAAAAATCGTATTTATTCGGAATTTTATTAGCGTTTAAGTAGTTAATTTTGCTATACTTAAAGCTAATTTTACGAAAGTAAGTTCACCCATTTGCTAAACTCCTGATAGTTAATACATTATCAGTTTAAATCTCCCTTAATACCCTATCCATGGAAATACGACTCTACAAAAAAGGTGATATTGAACAAATTGCTCATCTGCTTGGCGACTCGGTAAGCATTTTAAATGCCGAAGGCTTTTCGGAAACAGAAATGCATTCAGTTGCACCGGACAATATTCATTTCAAAGACTGGGAAGAAACATGTCTTACAAAATTTACGGTTGTAGCAGAAAATAACAACCGAATCGTTGGCATAGGTCAAATAGATAAAACCGGTCATATAAGCTGTTTTTACTGCCACCCCGACTATCGGGGCCAAGGTACCGGCAGACAACTTTATACGGCTCTTGAGGAGTATGCCACGGCAAAGAACATCTCTACCATTCATACCGAAACCAGTGCCTTAGATAGACCATTCTATTTTAAAATGGGATTTTCTACCGTTCAAAAGCAGAGAGTTTTATTAAATGGTGAGATTCAATCAAATTTTGTAGTAGAAAAACAGTTACCGAGTTGATATAAAATGTGGTGACTGCAATATTACATGATATATTCTTGTATTAGCATGTATTAATGCTTCTGTTATGTTTGAAGGGTTATATCAATCAGACTACTGGCTCAGTACTTTCATAATTCAACGAGGTCTTGGTTTTGTATATGCTATAGCATTTCTGGTTGCAATAAACCAATTCAGGCCACTGCTGGGTGAAAATGGATTACTCCCCGTCCCCCATTTTTTAACTCAAATCCCATTCAAGAAATCACCAAGTATATTTCACTGGCATTATTCTGATGGCTTCTTTGGCATTATTGCCTGGGCGGGTTTTATCCTCGCATTAGTTGCAACATTTGGCGTTTCTGATGTAGGCCCCTTATGGCTTTCCATGCTAGTCTGGTTTCTGCTTTGGATACTCTATCTCTCAATTGTAAATGTGGGTCAGCTCTTTTACGGCTTTGGATGGGAGTCATTACTTTTGGAAGTCGGATTTTATGCCATCTTCCTGAGCCCCATTAAATACGAAACCTCCATAATAATGGTATTTATTCTCCGCTGGCTGGTTTTTAGGGTCGAGTTTGGAGCCGGTCTCATAAAATTGCGGGGTGATAAATGCTGGCGCAACTTAACCTGCCTAAACTATCACCACGAAACCCAGCCAATGCCCAATCCACTAAGTAGGTTTTTTCATTTACTGCCCCAAAAAATCCACAAGATGGAAACACTCTTCAATCATATCGTTCAATTGGGGGCTGTCTGGCTGCTTTTCTTACCGCAACCGATTGCTACTATCGGAGCGCTTTTGATCATCTTATCTCAGCTATATCTAATCATAAGTGGTAATTATGCCTGGTTAAATTGGCTAACGCTACTGCTGGCATTTAGTGGAATCAGCAATAAGTACCTGGCTTCTCTGCTCCCAATTTCTCCGCCAGCTGAACTCTACACCAGTTCAATACTCGGAGTTCTTCTGATTGCTGTAGGTCTCATGGTAGCCTATTTAAGTGTTGGGCCCGTCAAAAACATGATTTCTTCCCAGCAACGGATGAATGCGAGCTTCAATCCTCTACATTTAGTTAATACCTACGGTGCATTCGGATCAGTAACCCGAACCCGATATGAGATTGTGATTGAGGGTACAACTGATCGTCAGCTTAGTACAGATACAACCTGGCAGGCATACGAGTTTAAAGGTAAGCCCGGTAAGCCCAACCGAATACCAATGCAGTGGGCTCCTTACCATCTTCGACTTGACTGGCAGATGTGGTTTGCGGCTATGACTTCCATCCGGTCCAATAACTGGCTTTTTAGATTTATTCATAAATTGTTGAAAGGCGACCGAGATACCTTAAAGCTTTTATCAACTAATCCCTTTAACAATATAAATCCCAAATATATACGGGCACGTTTATTTAAATATGAATTCAACAATCACAAAGAGTATAAAGAAACCGGGAACTGGTGGAATCGGAAATTTGAACGTATGTATCTTCCTCCACAATCAAAGGATGATTTAGAACATGTTATTTAAAATGGATCATGAATTCTGTTAGATTTGTTGAAAGTACCTAACCATTTGTAACAAATTATTACACTATGTTTTTTCTAAAATCTGATGAGCTTCGCAACCATGTTCAATCTATTATTCACCAAGACACCCAGCAACACGAAACACATTTTGACCTAACTGTAGATACAATTCAAAAATTTACAAAGGCCGGTTCTCTGGATTTTGGAGGCAGTGAGTTTGAAGCAGCAGATACGGAGTTAATCAATCCGCAAAAGAATCAAGGAGATGAGTATGGATGGTGGAATCTCTCGCAGGGGCACTACCGGGCAACTATGAATGAAACTGTTAAAGAAATTGAGGACACCATAGCATTTATAAGTTTACATCCCCATGCCCATAAAGCGGGTATTATTGCCAATACTTCAATGTTACATAACCAACAAAATGGAAATCCAATAACACTCAACTTTTTCGTACCTGGTCCCGGTTGCAACATCAAAGAAAATGCACGTTTTGCGATGTTGTACTTGTTGGCCAGCTAATATTTTAGGATACTAAGTTAAATTTTAAAAAACTAAACAGTAATGGATACAGTATCGTGGGGCATCCTGAGTACTGCAAAAATAGGTGTAGAAAAAGTTATACCCGCCATTCAACAAGCTGAAAATTGTACGGTTATAGGGATTTCTTCCCGATCGCAAGAAAAGGCAGATAACGCTGCAAAAAAGCTCGGTATATCCACTTCTTATGGATCATATCAAAAACTGTTAAATGACCACACCATCGATGCTATTTATAATCCCCTGCCTAATCACTTGCATATCCCATTTACTTTGAAGGCATTGGAGGCCGGAAAGCACGTACTTTGCGAAAAACCTATTGCCTTGGATAGCCAGGAGGCGCAAAAGCTAAAGCAAAAAGCAGATGCGTATCCGAGTCTAAAAGTGATGGAAGCCTTTATGTATCGCTTTCATCCCCAGTGGAAAAAAGCTAAATCATTGGTAACTCATGGAGAGATAGGCACTCTAAGAACAGTAAACTCGTTTTTCTCATATTTCAATAATAATCCCGACAATATCCGTAATAAGCCTGATATGGGGGGAGGCGGACTAATGGATATCGGATGTTATTGCATATCCCTGTCACGATACCTTTTTGATAAAGAACCAACTGATGTCTCAGGATCTTGGAAAATAGATTCGAAGTTTGGAACAGATTATTTAGCATCAGGAACACTAGAATTTGAATCCGGTACCGCTACATTTACCTGTGCCACCAAAACAGCGCCTTATCAAAACGTGACCATAATGGGTACAAATGGTAGAATTGTTATTGAGATTCCTTTTAATGCTCCACCGAATCAGACAACAAGAATTTGGCTGTTTAAAGACGGATCAAAGGAAGAGATTACTTTTCCGCCTGTAAATCAATATACGCTCCAAGCAAAGGCATTCGCCAATGCTATTCTCAAAAACACTCCAGTACCGACGCCACTTACCGATGCAGTTGATAATATGATTGCCATTGATGGCTTTAGAAAAAAGGTATAAAGCGCATCAAATTAGACTTTGTTACACTAATAAAATTCCTATTTTATAATTTTAAAATCGAGAATTTGCTGAGAATTTATGGGTCAAAAGACAGAAAAAATTTATAATCGGGCTAAAGAGAATTTAGAAAAGCAAAATCACGAACATGCTCTGCGCCTGTTTAATGAAGTTTTAAACAGAGAGCCAGGTCACCCCCAAGCCCTTCGCAACAAGGCGCTCATCAAAGTTATGAATGGAGATGACGAAGAAGCTGAAAAGTTTCTTCTGTTTGCTATAGATCAACAGCCGGACGACGATCAGCTTTATCAACTGTTAGGCACATTATATCACAACAATGGAAAGCCTCAGAAAGCGCTTGCCCAATTTAAAAAAGCCATCAATGTAAATGCTGATAATACCATTGCACAGCAGGGAGCCGCCATGGTTTATGCCCACATGCTGGGAGAACATGAACAAGCTATTTTACACTTTACTAACGCACTCAAAAACAATCCGGAAAATGTTGAGCTTCTATTTAACCGTGGGTGCAGCTACATGATATCTGAGCAAATGGACCAAGCAGAGCAAGACTTGCGAAAAGCAGCTGAACTTGATCATGAAAAAGCCAGTAAAATGTTGGAAAAATATTTTTAATATTATTGTTCTTTCGTTTTCACTAGTTGATTAAAAACCCGTTTTAGAAAAGGAAACAAAGACGATACTTTCCTCCCGCTTTGCCTTAGTTGATTCCCTATTTCAAAAGCAATGTTCCACTGTTTCATCAATATTTTTTGTCCCTCAATAAAAGAATATTTTTCATCATAAATATTTGTTGATTCGGATGTTACGCCATTCACCTCAATTATTTTTAATCCTTTTCCTGCTTTCAGTTGTTCATAGTCTGGTACTTTAATATCTAACCTACCAAATTGAAAGCCCTTCGCTGATTTACAGATTTTATCTATCTTCTTTGTCAAGGCCTTGGTAATAAGCTCATTCCCTTCATAAAAGATTGCGCCCTCGGCATGAGTTCCTATATCGACGAGTGTGATTCGTTCCCCATCGTCCGGTATCTCAAATAAGCGATCTTCATTTTGATCGAGATATTCTTTACCCATATTTACTGCATCATCATCAGCTAAAATCAGTTCTTGTACAGTCTTTTGTCCATCACCAATTACTTCTGGCAATTCTTTCTTGGTTATAGAAAAAATCCGGCCTTGCTTCTCACGTTCCTCAGGAGGTTTGTGATAATAAAAAATTCCTACTTCTTTGCCTTCGATAAATTCCTGGATGATAATATCTTCAGAACATTCCGAAAGATAATCCTGCAAATCATATCGATCATGAATGACCTGAACCCTCTTCCCTCTTTCTCCTACATCCGGTTTTAACACTACCGGAAAGTTCAAATCATTCTCTCTTAAAAATTGATCAGCAGCATGAAGCATCTTTTCAAGATCTTCATCCCAATAGATCTTCTTATATGAAGCTACCGCAGAGGAATCCCAAAATAAATCCAGAATGGCACTTTTTGATTCTCCAACAAACCCACCGTCCGGAATAGCGGGGTTAACAGTCGTAAACAACGTTGGAGCACGATATTTGATCCCCAAATAAATAATGTGAAACGTTACCGGGGTATAAATTATGACAGGCCACCAATATTGCCAACGCGTTAATTTGCGATATCGGGACAATAACAATCGACGCCCTTTATAGCTAAAGGCGGGAATAACTAACTTAATAAACATGATAATGAAAGCCACTGCTCCCAGAAATACCCAGATAGCATAATCCTGATAGACCGTAAAATAACGTAGTAATTCATTTCCGAGCAGCTTAGAGATCCCCACAAGCATAGGTGTCCAAATAAGCCCTGCAAGGATAAAATAAAAGATAAACATCCAGAAGCCGGCCCGTATTACCCCTGCACTAAAATAGGTTGGCATCCTGCTGCCCGGCAAAAATCGAGTTGCTATAATAATTGCAGGTCCTTTAACTTTAAACCACTGTGCGCTTTTTTCAAGATCTTTTTCTGATATTATCCATTTTAAGGGAGCTCTTTTGATAGCCGGACGTCCAAGTACCCTTCCCGCCACGTAAAGCCCTACATCACCAATAAATATCCCGAGAAAACAAGCTAGTGTAGCAGGCCAAAACCCAATAAGTCCCCGGGCTACCAGCAATCCCGCTCCAATACATGTTAAATCCTCGCTAATCAGCGTACCCAAAATGATGATTAGCATAATGATCAGGAGTGAGACACCTTCGAATTTTGCAAACTCAACATTTGAAAAAGATTTTTGGGCCTCAGTTATTCGCTCATCTGCCGCATTATCTGCGGTAGTTGCAGTACCGTTCTCAACATCCGTTACAAATGATTTGATAGCCTGACTAACCGAATCGCTATGAGTCTCTAATAGATCGTGATCAGCGTCATAAAGCTGTAATTCACTCTGCGGGACAATACGATAATGCTCTTGTGCAGCAGCCAATGGTACCAAAGGATCATCTGTACCATGCAAGATAATTAAAGGCTTACGGAGCTGTTTTAGATGGGATCTGAGCGGTCTCTGATCAGATTCATAGTGCCTCTTCGCGTAGGAAACGTCAATATCAATAGCCTTGAAGAGCCCGAAATGCGGAATAGCGTTATGTAATAACCATACCGCCCCCAGCTGCAATCCATGTACAGCGTGATTAAGTCGATAACTTCCCAGCAATTGCAACTCTTGCACCCCTACAGAAGCAATAAGCCCCACTGATTTTATTTTATTTGAATGATCATGTGATAAATAAATAGCGCTGGGTCCACCCAGTCCAAAGCCAAATACGTGAGCGTTTGAAATATCAAGGGTGTCTAAAAATTGTGCCGTATATTTAGATGAGGTCTCAAACGAGTAACTCGGCAAATTATCGTTCCCACTTCCATAGCCCGGTAAATGGGGTATTACAACTCTAAGTTCTTTGGACAAATCTGGTATTAACTCTTTAAATACATCAGGACCTTCTGGTCCCCCGGGCAACAGTAATAAAACGGGCGGATTATCCTCTGAACCCCTGTAAATATCTTGGTATCCTATAGTGATCTCTTTATCAGATAGGGATTGATCAGCGTTAACGACTTTCAGTTGTATCGTTTTCTTAGGGTCATCCTGATTGGGAAGCGGACTTTGAAAAATAATTGTAGCAAGATGAGATAATGCCAAGGCGGCAATATAAATAAGAACGTATCTTTTCCAGCCTTGTATGCTCTTAGCCATTTAATTAGTCTCTGCAATTATTTCTGAGAGTCAACAATTGGAATAAACAATTGTGACACTTGTTTATGTAACTTTTTTGATAACTTCTTTGTGTGTTATCAAATAATCATAATAGGAAGACAT
>CAYNKF010000086.1:0-8297 GCA_964397705.1 uncultured Balneolaceae bacterium
CGAATCGAAACTCATAGATTATGATGTTTGCAGTAATTATGGAAACTGGATGTACAATTCGACAGTAGGCCAAGATCCGCGTAATCGTTATTTCAATATTATTAACCAGGCTGAAAAGTATGATGCGAAAGGGGAGTATGTACGGCACTGGTTGCCTGAATTGGCTGACGTACCGCAGGAATTTATCCATGAACCGCAACGCATGGCAGTGGAGCAACAGAAATTGGCGGGGATAGAACTAGGGGAAGATTATCCGGAACCTATGATCGATTTGGAGGCATCGTACGAAGAGATAAAAAATCGAAATTAGGAAATAAATTTAACGTCAATATTGGTATATCGATAAATTCAGATAGTGATAAATACCTATCTACTGTAATGTCATCTCTTATGATTGTGACAGGGAAAGTATAATCAGCATTGTACCTCTGGAACCGTATGAGAAGTAGCTGGTTAAATGATAAATAGCTATTGATGCTAAACTCAAGAATAGTATCAGTAGTATAATATCAAATTATTAACCTATGGTTAAACACTATGAAAGCTTTAAAAATTATACTGTTATTGGTGGTATCACTTATGATATTAGGATTTTCCTCCATATTAAATCCTGATAAAACGATATCAGAAAAGGTAGCCGAAAAGCAAGATCTCTCAACATTATTAACGGCTTTACAAGCTGCTGATTTGGTAGAGGTTCTCAAAGGAGAAGGACCCTATACGGTCTTTGCTCCAACAAATAAAGCATTTGACAAGCTTCCTGAAGGAAAACTCGAAGATCTTCTGAAACCTGAGAATAAGGAAGAGCTGACCCGAATTCTCAAGTATCACGTAGTAGCCGGGAAAATTTTCGCTTCTGATATTAATGAGGAGCAAATGGTTGAAACGCTGGAAGGATCCGAACTTAAAGTATTAATCCAAAAAACAACTGATGATTATATGGGCGATGAGTCGGAAGGGATGAATAATATAATGGTTAATAATGCTATTGTTTCAGATGCTGATATAGAAGTATCAAATGGCGTTATTCACATTATTGATGGTGTGGTCATGCCGTCCGGTCAAGAAGTTCTGGGAGCCATAGAAGAGGATGGAAGAAAGTAAAGGGGGATGTGTCCTTCGTTTGTCAGGTAAAAATGACGAAAAATAAAAAAGGCCGAAGAAAAACTTCGGCCTTCGTGAATGGTGTATTGCCTAATAGCGTTAAACCATCACATTACAAAACATTAGTAAGAATGTTTTGCTATATCACAATCCTAAATAAAAATACGATGTTATTATGAAGCTTACAAAAATCTTAACCGTTATGCTGGCATCCGTTGTGCTGCTGGCGTTTACACAAAATTCTGAGAAAGACAAGAAGGTCGATCACCACAATAAAATTGTATCCATTGCGCAGGATACTGATCAGTTATCTACTCTGGTCACTGCTGTAAAAGCAGCAGATCTGGTTGAAACATTGAATGGTGAAGGACCTTTCACGGTTTTTGCGCCTACCAATCAGGCATTCAGTAACTTGCCCGACGGTACGCTGGATATGCTATTGAAAGAAGAAAACAAAGGACAGCTGCAGGGTATTTTAACTTACCATGTGGTTTCCGGTAAAATTATGTCTTCTGATCTTAAAGACGGACAAATGGTCGAAACCGTTCAAGGAAACAAAATCAAGGTTTCCTTATCTGACGGCGCGATGATTAACGGTGCCAATGTTGTGAAGGCTGATGTTGAAGCTTCAAACGGCGTTGTGCATATTATTGATGCAGTGATCATGCCATCTGATAATGAGGAGAAAGAAGATATGGAGTCAGGTTATTAGTATTCTGATTACCCGATAATAAAAAAGCGAGGAGTGTTGAGCTCCTCGCTTTTTTTAATTGTGAATAATTTTAATGGGTGATTTTAGTCCCAAGTACATCGAGAAAAGCGCTTAGCCATTTGGGATGGCCCGGCCAAGCTGGAGAAGTAACCAACTTGCCATCGACCACAACCTCGGTTGCTTCCACATCTTTGTAGTCAGCTCCGGCGGCCTCCATCTCAGGACCGCATGCGGGATAGGCCGTCAACGTTTTACCGCTTATCACATCAGCTGCAGATAGAATTTGGAGTCCGTGACAGACAGCTGCAACGGGTTTGTCCTCCTCAAAGAAGTGACGCACCATGTCCAATACACCGTCTTCTCGACGCAGGTATTCGGGGGCACGTCCGCCGGCAATAACGAGACCGTCATAATCGGCGGGATCAGATTTATCAAAAGTAGCATTAAGTGCAAAATTGTGACCCGGTTTTTCGGTGTATGTTTGGTCGCCTTCAAAATCATGAATTGCCGTTTTTATGGTGTCACCTTTCTTTTTCCCGGGACATACTGCATGCACGGTATGGCCTACCATCTGCAGCGCCTGAAATGGCACCATGATTTCATAATCCTCTCCAAAATCTCCTACAAGCATTAATAATTTTTTACCATCCATAATAAATCTCTGATTTGTTAAGATTAATAGTGTTATCGTAGCTTTTTTCGGTAGCTATTATATTAACTTTAGATTAATAGCCATCGTTCTGTATACCATATTCTGTTTGTAACAATGAAATTTAATGGATGTACTTATAAGTGGATAAAAAAAATAAAACAGAATGTAACTGCGGTTTTGGGTATAATAACTGAAATGAGAACACTAGTTATTGGTTATTGATTTCGACTGCAGTAATCAATAAGGCGGCTGATAAACTCACGCTGTGCAGGGTTGATTTTCTTGCGTGCTTCAAAAGGTCCTAAATATTCGATTCGATCAATCTCCGGGAATAGTTCAGTTTTGCCGGAATTGGGCGGCCATTCCATCTCGAAGTCATTGGGAGCGAAGATGAAGTCATCGGGAATTTGATATTCCACTGCCCAACAGTAAACGGTTTTGCCGCCTTTCTGTTTGACCGAATTCAGGTCAATAAATTCTCCTTCCGGAGTAAAACCGAGCTCCTCATGGAACTCCCGTTTGGCTGCATCCAGCAGATCTTCACCGTCTTCCACTTCTCCCTTTGGAATTGACCATGCTCCTTCGTCTTTATCCCACCAATAGGGTCCTCCCGGATGAGCTAAAAGTACTTCCAGGCTGGGTTTACGATTGAAGAGTAGTATACCGGCACTTAAATTTGACACTTCTTACAATAGTTGTTTCAAAATTTCTAGGTTACATTCTGTTCCAGGCCCAGTTCGGTATCAGTTTTGCGAACCATCCTACCAGTCGCCATCGTTTGGTGATATATGCTTCATTTTTTTTGCGTTCAATGGCCTCGGCTATCTGTGTTGCGGCCTTATCTGTCTCTTGAACCCAGAACATGCCTTTTTTGTCCTCGGTCATCTCGGACTCTACAAAGCCCGGCAAAATAGTTGAGACGGAAATATCTGCATCTGAGTGGTTCGCTTTTTGACGATATCCCTGTAGGTAGGTGTTGACGAACGACTTAGAAGCGTTATAGGGAATGTTTAATCCCCATCCGAAAAGTCCGGCTACCGATGATATTCCCACGATGTGACCGTGACCCTGTTCCTCAAATAAATTGAAGCTGTAGCTGGTCAGATTAGCAAAACCGCGAACGTTGACATCGATTACGTGTAGGTCAGCCTGACGCCCTACCGACTCTTTTTGATAGTTTGAAACCCCGGCATTGAGCACAATGATATCCACCCCGCCCATTTCTTTTTTAAGTTGATCAAGTTGGGTAATAGCATCTTCTAATTTCACCACATCCATGAATTGCGTATGAATGTGGGTTTCGAGCTGCTGTTCTAACTCTTGCAGTCGTTCGAGTCGGCGTCCCGTGGCTCCAACCGAATATCCACGGTTGTGCATTTCTACCGCCAGCGATCGGCCGATACCAGACGTAGCTCCAATGATCACAACTTTTTTCTTCATGCTAATGAGCTAATGGTTTCTCGAAATTGATGTGAAGCAAGGTTAATCCATTCGGGGTGTTCTTCTTCTCGGAATAACGACGGATGGATGATTTCGGCCAGTATGCGAGCTGAATCTACAAGGCGAGGGCCCGGCCTATTGAAATAATGATCCCCGTCAGCAATATATATTTGTTTGTTTTGTACAGCGCGGAGTTTACTCCAGCCATTACGAGAAGTAAGCGTTGAAATTTCCGAAAGGGTCTGTTCAATAGAATAGCCGCAGGGAATGATTGTGATAATGTCAGGATTGATTTGCTGAAGGGTATTCCATGATATCTCAGGAGAATGCCCCCCCGCCTCAGCGCCCACAGGAATACCGCCTGCAACTTGTACCAGCTCGGGAATCCAGTTTCCGGCCGTCATTAATGGATCCATCCATTCAATAGAAAGTACCTTCGGCGCTGTAAGTTCAATTGTTTTTTGTTGGATTGCCTGCAGTTCTGATTTCATATGAGCAGTAAGTTCATCGGCCGCTGCTTGCGCATCAATGGCATCGGCTATTGTTCGTATCGACTGCACCCAGCTCGACAAATCAGTTGGAGATACCGAAATAACTTCTACATCACCGTCCAAAGTGGATTGCACGGCTTCTTGCACTTCATCAAACGAAGCTGCACATACTTCGCAGTGATCCTGAGTTAAAATGATTTCCGGCTTTAAGGCTTTTAGTTTTTCGGCATCCACACGATACACTGAAAGTCCTTCCTGAAGTAATGCTTTGACCCGTTGATCAATCTCATAACTGTTACCTTCCGTCTTAAATTTTGGTTCGGTACAGGAGGGCAGGGTATCAATGCCTCTTGGAAAGTTACACTCGTGAGAACAACCTACGAGATCCTCCATTTTGCCAAGAGCTGCAACGATTTCGGTAGTGCTGGGCAGTAGAGAAACTATTCGCATACATATTGGCTTCTAAAGTGAGAAAATCGGTGGCTTAAATAAGTACAAGGAATTTTTGAACTTCCAAAAAGGTTAATTGTCCGAATGCTGAAAATAACGAGCTTTTTGTGTTGAACGATTGATAAAAAAAGTCCTATATTCAATAATTATATTCATAAGATAAGCTTATCGGTTGAGAAAACTTAAAAAGACATATCGTTTAGCAGCAGTTTTTACGCTTTTGCTGCTTTTGGGTAACATGTTGTTACCTGCAGGAGCAGCGGCGATGAATTTGCACTGTGATACAAATGGTCATGCCAATGCTATGCATGAATGTTGTGATCAGTCAGAGATGGCCAATCACGAGGAGACTGCTAATGCTGATAATTGTTTGGTATTGTCTTTTTGTGAGCAGGTTGTCGACAGTGAACAGTCTAATGTACCGGCTGTTTTACATCATACAAAAGTTATTCTTGCTGCAAACTTAACTGATAAGTTGGATACTCTTTTGCCGGATAACGAGGATCCTGAAATTTTCAGGAATCAATCGGTCCAGCAACAATACGCTGCCCCTATCTTTTTATTAAACAGCGTTTTTCTGAATTAGTCGTTAATCTTTTCTCTTTAGCCTCCAACTGATGGGGCTCATCAATGCAAGAAGTATTACAGGATTGTTATAGCTATATCTTATTCTGTGCTGCTTTCCTCATTACTCAACACAAGACTTACGACTAACCCATGCTCGACAAAACCATACGTTTCTTTCTTGAAAATAAATTAATCGCCGTTCTATTGCTGCTGGGAATGGTTATTTGGGGTATTGCCGTGGCTCCTTTTTCCTGGGATATCGATATGCTGCCCCAAGATCCCGTAGCTGTAGATGCTATCCCAAACCTGGGACAAAATCAGCAAATTGTCTATACCTCCTGGCCCGGTCGTTCGCCTCAGGATGTGGAAGATCAAATCACTTATCCGCTTACAACACAACTGTTGACGGTGCCAGGCGTTAAAACGGTACGGAGCAGCTCCATGATGGGGACTTCCAGCATCTACGTCATTTTTGAAGAAGATGTCGATTTTTACTGGAGCCGATCACGCATCCTCGAAAAACTAAATTCTCTGCCATCTGGAACGCTGCCACAGGGTGTGCAACCATCGCTGGGTCCCGATGCTACAGGGCTGGGACAGATTTTCTGGTATACGCTTGAGGGACGAGATAGTGAGGGCAATGCCACCGGCGGATGGGATTTGCAGGAGCTGCGAAGCATCCAGGATTTCTATGTGGGATACGGATTGTCTGCCGTTGAGGGTGTTGCGGAAGTGGCTCCCATAGGCGGTTATGTCAGCGAATACCAGGTAGATGTAGACCCTGAAAAGATGCAGGAGTACGGGATTGCTATGTCGGAGGTATTCAAAGCGGTGAAAGAAAGCAATGCCGAGGTCGGAGCACGAACGATTGAGATGAATAACGTGGAGTACTTGGTGCGGGGACTGGGATATATAGAAAACATAGAAGACCTCGAACAGGCGGTGGTAAAAGTGATCGATAATATTCCTGTTCGGATCAGCGAAATTGCGAATGTCAGTCGCGGACCTTCGCTGCGGCGCGGAGCCCTTGACAAGGGCGGAGCTGAAGTCGTTGGTGCCGTTGTTACCGCTCGAGAAGGTGCCAACCCCATGCAGGTAATCGAAAATGTGAAAGCAAAGATCAAGGAAATTGAGCCGGGACTCCCTTCCAAAACACTGGATGACGGCACGGAATCAAAAGTTTCGATCGTGCCGTTTTATGATCGCAGTACGCTCATCCAGGAGACGCTTGGTACGCTCGAAGAAGCACTTTCGCTGGAGGTACTGATTACCATTATTGTGATTGTAGTGATGGTGCTCAATCTACGGACGTCCATCCTCATTTCGGGGATGCTTCCTGTCGCCGTACTTATGACTTTTATCGCTATGAAGTTGGCCGGGGTGGATGCGAATATTGTATCGCTCTCGGGAATCGCTATTGCCATCGGCACTATTGTGGACATGGGAATTGTACTTTCGGAAAATATGTTGCAGCATATGGATCGGGCCGACCCGGAAGAGTCGTTGCTCGAGGTTATTTATCGGGCGTCCAGTGAAGTTGCGCATGCTATTATTACAGCTATCACCATGACGATCGTCAGCTTTCTCCCCGTCTTTACGATGGTGGCCGCCGAAGGGAAACTGTTTCGACCTTTGGCCTTTACCAAAACTTTTGCGCTGGTGGCGGCAATCATAATTGTGATTACGCTTATTCCTCCATTTGCTCACTGGTTTTTCTCGATTAAAATTAAAAAGCGTCCATTGAAAATAGCTTGGAATGCGTTTTTGGTAATTGGCGGACTGTTTGTGGCTGTGAATATAATGACTTGGGCCGGGGTTGTTCTTATTGGGTTTGGTTTGATCAACGGTACGGCTCTGTTTGTTCGGGATGATCGATATCAACAGTGGTTGCCTACCTTGAATATGAGTTTGATTGTAGTAGGGGTTGCGTGGTTGTTAACGAGTGAATGGCTTCCACTTGGACCGGGTGTTTCATTTTCCGGTAACTTTATTACAGTAGTACTGCTACTTACCGTTATTATGGGCAGCTTCTGGTTGGTAATCTATTTTTACCGTCCTATTCTGGATTGGTGCCTGACCAATAAAAAACTCTTTCTCTCGATCCCGACATCGGTTGTCGTATTGTCTATGGTTATCTGGCTTGGATTTTCGGGGGTATTCGGTTTTATCTCCAGTGGATTTAACTCAGTTGGTCTCGATATTGAAGAAACGTCAGCATGGCAGGCGGCAGAATCTACATTTCCGGGATTGGGTGAAGAGTTCATGCCGCCGCTGGACGAAGGTTCCTTTCTGTTGATGCCGACGACGATGCCTCATGCCGGCATTGAAGAAGCCAAGGATGTAATGCAGAAGCTGGATATGCGTGTTTCTTCGATCCCCGAGGTGAAAACGGTCGTAGGCAAGATGGGACGTACTGAATCCGCCTTGGACCCGGCTCCCATCTCGATGTTTGAGAACATTATCACCTATAAAACGGAGTATAAAACCGATGAAAGTGGGCAACGCATTCGATTCCGTACGGATTCCCAAGGTAACTTTGTCCGCGACGATAACGGTGAACTTATTCCCTATTCCGAGGGACAGTATTACCGGCAGTGGCGCGATCATATTCAATCGCCGGATGATATCTGGGATGAAATTATAAAAGCTGCTGATATTCCGGGTACAACCTCGGCGCCTAAGCTGCAGCCTATCCAAACGCGACAGATTATGTTGCAGTCGGGCATGCGTGCACCGATGGGGATTAAGGTAAAGGGACCGAATTTGCAAACCATAGAAGATTTTGGATTACGCTTGGAGGAGCAGCTTAAGCAGGTTCCGGGCATCAAGCCGTCGTCGGTGTTTGCGGATCGCATTGTGGGTAAACCGTACCTGGAAATCG
>CAYNKF010000087.1:0-5559 GCA_964397705.1 uncultured Balneolaceae bacterium
AGTTATTCGAGGACAATCAGATCGCCATTATGTACGTTACCAAAGAAATGCTGGAAGAAACCAATACTACCAATGACGATTGTGAAGGTTTTGTGGCCTATCCCCTGAGTGTGGCCGGTATAAAAGCAGCGATATTATTTAAGGCTTTGGGCGATGGCGTTAAGATGAGTCTTCGTTCCAAAAGTAATGATGTTGACGTTAATAAATGGGCACGCAAAGTAGGAGGCGGAGGCCATAAAAAGGCCTCGGGTGCGTGGCATCCGGGACCGCTCGAAAAGGCAATAGAAGATTTGGTAGAGATTGGTGCTGAACAGCTTGTTAGCGTAGATAAGTCGTAAAAAATTTAGTTCATTCATTAATGAATAAACGATCCGTTTTAAGCATAGCGGTATTCCTGTCTGTTTTAGTGGCAGGGTGTTTGGACAAACAATCTCAGTCCAACAGCAACACTCAAGCGACAAGAGCCTTTGGGGCAAGCATTTCTACGATTATAAGTGACTCTATGGCGTCTTCTGATGCTGCCACTCCCGTTCAGGATAAAGGTGGGTACCAGCAGTCGGTCGAGTATGCACAAAATCCCGATGAACAAATAAGTACGAGTCGTCAAACAGCTATAACCCGAGCAGTAAAGAAAGTAAGTCCGGCCGTGGTGAGTATTACGGTGACAGAAATGGTACAGGGCGGACGGCGACTTGAGTTCAGTGAATATTATAATCGTTTTGTTCCGGTTCCTATAGAGCGAGAGGTAAGCAGTATGGGGTCCGGGTTTATAATTAGTTCGGATGGATTGGTAGTTACCAATCAGCATGTGGCCAACCGGCAGGCTAAAAGAGTAGTCGTTTCATTGCCAAATGGGTCTCAGTATGAGGCCAAAGTGATTGGAGAGGATGAGCTTGCTGACTTGACTTTACTCAAGATTCAGGCTGATAAAACCTTCCCTGCCGTAGAATTTGGTGATTCTGACAGTGTATTAGTGGGGGAATGGTCACTGGCAGTAGGGAATCCATTTGGTTTGTTTGAGTCAGCTAAACCATCGGTAACAGTGGGCGTGGTCAGTGCAATAAATCGTGATTTTCGACCGAATCCCAACGAACCGCGTGTATATATGGATATGATTCAGACCGATGCCGCTATTAACCGGGGTAATTCAGGTGGTCCATTGGTAGATAGTGAAGGAAAAGTAATTGGGGTAAACACCTTTATTTTTACTGGGGGGACCAGCGGCGGGAATGTGGGACTTGGTTTTGCTATCCCTAGCAATCGGGTGCAAAAAATTATTAAGCAGCTTTCTACTGTAGGAGAAGTTACTTTATCATATGATCCCGGCTTTAATACTGTTGAAATGACGCGCCAATTAGTATTGAAATACAACTTGCCGGCAACGCGTGGATTGCTTGTCAATAGTGTAAATAAAGATGGTCCGGCATTTGAGGCGGGCATAGTGCCGGGTGATATCATTTTAAAAATCGGGGAAGAACGCATTCAAAGTAAGATGCATGCGCAAGCTCTTTTTCGAGAATATCAGCAGGGAGATTCTATGCGGGTAGAACTTTACCGAAAAGGAGATCGCTATGAAACCAAGATGTATTTGCGTAAGAAAATAAAAGAATAGAACACTATTTAATTCTACTTCCGGTTTAAGAAATTTTCTACACGCTTTTCATGAAGGTCACTTTCCCAGAATTCAGCAAATGTATCCAGTTCTGCTTCGATAGCTTGCCAACGCGCTTCGGTGATACGCATAGCTCCCTCTTTTAGATTTTTGATGAATGGGCGATCATTTTTTGTAAGATTTTGAGCTCGTTCCAAGAGTTCATTTTTCCAATCGCTACTTTCTATTATATAGTCGATTAGATCATGTCTTCGAGCTGTGCGGGCGTCAACTATTTTGGCTTCAGCAAGCCAAAGCAGGGCAGTTGATCGGCCTACCTTTTCTACCAAGCGGCTAAGTCCACCCCAGCCCGGAGGTAAATAGAATTTGCCTTGTGTAAATCCAAACGTGGCGTGTGGGGCCGCCATTCGAAAATCAAAAGCGAGCATCATTTCACAGCCTCCCCCATAAGCTGCTCCATTAATAGCAGCAATCGTCCAGCAAGGTAATTTTTCAATGCGTTTTAAAATCGCGAGCATGCGCTGGGCCATCGGTTTTGCTTCTTCTGCTGTTTTAATGGTGTGGAATTCTCGCAAATCACCACCAGAAACAAAGGTTTCTTGGCCTGATCCGGATAGAATAAAACAGCGAGTTGTGGAATCTTGCTCGAGTTTATCGAGCAGGGTTTCAAGTTCATTCATCACTTCAAAATTGATCGCGTTGTGCGACTCAGGGCGATCAATAGTAGCCTGACAAATATGATTATTCTGTTCGATTTTTACAGTACTCACTGTTAGATTAAGCCTTGCTTAAAATTGACTATTGGAATGGAATCTATATGTATCTTGTCAATAAAGAAAAGATTAATCGGTCGTTGTCGGCAAAAATCGTTGATGCACGCGTAGCTCAGGTATTCAATACCTTTAAAGATGTGTTGGTAACGTCGTCTTTTGGTACAACTTCGGCTGTAATGCTGCACTTGGTGAGCAGAATAAAGCCAAGTTGCACAATATACTTTATTGATACCGGATACCACTTCGAGGAAACAATCGCTTATAAGGAGCGGCTAACACGATTGCTGGATTTAAATGTGATTGATCTGCGTCCCGATCCTGCCCAGCATGCACGTACCTTTAAAGAGAATCTTTGGGCAGATAATCCTGACGTATGTTGTGATATCAATAAGGTTGAACCCCTGGATCGTGTTAAGAAGGATTACAAGGTATGGATGTCCGGGCTTATTGGCTTCCAGAATCGCCACCGCAATAGCTTACCTATTATGGATGATAATAATGACCTTGTTAAATTCCACCCACTTATCAACTGGAACTCTTCACTGGTAGAAGAATACATCGAAAGCCATGGCTTGCCGGGACATTCCCTGAATAAGAAAGGTTTTGATTCGGTTGGATGTACGCATTGTACTTCCAAAGGGGAAGGGCGTAATGGTCGTTGGAGTGAAATTTCAAAAATCGAGTGCGGATTGCATCGTTGACCGATTAAATATCCGGGTGAACGTCTTCTACTTCGTAGTCAATATCCTGCTTTTGAGAATTTTTGAGTAACCACTGCTGGTATTCTTTGTTCCCTTCCTGCTCCGTCAGTTGCAGTGTTATAATGCATGGGCAATCATAACTATGCAGATCTTTAACACGAGAGGTTAGGTTTCTCACGTTATGGTAAGGAGTTTTAGCAATCAGGATAGCTTCGGTGTCTTCAACAATTTCACCCTCCCAGCGATAGATAGTCTCCATGCCGTCAACAATGTTGACGCAAGCTGCAAGGTTTTCTTTCACAAGCTTTTTTCCAATTGTTTTGGCTTCCTGTTTATCTTTTGTGGTGATATAAACCAAGCGAAGGTTATAAAACATGGGTACGGATCGTCTGGGTTGGTGTTTTGTATAGGTTAAAAAGTACAAAATTGAAGCTTTGACTCATAGTCAAAACACCAAAAACCTGAGTATTATTAATGTTGATATGAGAAGAAAAAAGCCATATTTTTCGAGACTCTCAAAATCTGGTAATTGTAAATATTTGCTGATTTGTAGAGTATCTGCGAGAGTGGCGGAATTGGTAGACGCGCTAGATTTAGGATCTAGTGCCTTTAAGGCGTGGGGGTTCGAGTCCCCCCTCTCGTACATACATTTTTTATCACTTTTTACCGTTCTAATAAAATACTATTTGGAGTAGTCTTGTGGAAATAACAGTCAATGATATCACCGCTGTAGACAAAGAGTTAATTATTTCGGCCGATCGCGAAGATCTGGAGCCGAAGTTTAAAGAGGCGTACAAAAAATATCGCGGACAGATTAATATGCCCGGTTTTCGTCCCGGTAAAGTGCCTATTAAAATTGTTCGCAAGCGTTTTGGGGATGAAATAGAACAAGAGGAAGTGAGTAAATATGTTCAGGAGGTTTTTGAAAATGAGGTGGTTCCTGAATATGAGCCAGTGGGCGAAAGCCAGATGCTGGAGTTGAACTGGGAAAATGATGAGCTTGAGGCGAAATTTAAGATCGGAGCACGTCCGGAATTTGAGCTGGCTGATCTCAGTGAAATTGAAGTGGATCGTCTTGTTCATGATGTAACGGATGAAGAAGTTGAAGAAGAGCTTGATCGACAGCTAAAGCAGCAGGGTAATTGGGAAGAAGTTGAGGAAGAGATTACCGAAGATAATCGCGTTACTGTTGATGCTATTCCAATGGAAGATGGAGAGCCTGATGAGGAGAATAAAACAGAAGAAACTATTGATCTTTCCAAGGAAGAATCAGAGCAGTTTAAAGATGACCTTCTTGGTCATGAGGTAGGTGATGAGGTTGATGTTGAAATCGGCCATGACGACCATACACACAGCTTTAAGCTGAATGTTAAAAAGGTTGAAAAACTCCATAAGGCGGATTTGACGGATGAGTTCGCAAAGCAGGCCTCAGACGGTGAAGCTAAGAATGTGGATGAGTTTAAGAGTTTGATCAAAAGCAAGATTCAGAACTACTATGATCAGTCGGCAGGTGATCTCTTTAAGAACGATATAATTGATTCGCTTGTTGATAAACATGATTTCGAGGTTCCTGAAGTATTTAAGAAACAGGTGCAAAACCAGTATGTTGAACGTGTGAAGCAGCAGTCCCAGGGACAATTACCTCCTGATTTTGATGAAGAAGAGTACAAAGAAAACATGGAGGACCGTGCGATTCGCGATGCCAAGTGGTTTTTTCTTAATGAAAAGCTGCAAGAAAAATTTGACGATATCGAGATAAAACCCGAAGATATAGATCAGCACTTAGAGGCTGAAGCTTCGCGTTATGGTATTGAGGTTGATCAAATGCGAAATATGTTTGCACAGAATCCACAGCAGCTTGAAAGTTTAAGAAACAGTATACGCGAAGATAAAGTGTTCGATAGGTTGAAAGATGAGGTTACAATCAAAGAGATTGATAAAGAAACCTATCAGGAAAAACACGACGAAGAAATTGAGGCATAGTGCCTGTAACATTAGTTATTGAATTAAACTATTATTTCTGATTCAACTATGGAAAAGCAACCATTATACGAAATGCCAAACGATTCAGGTAAGACAGACCGTATCCAGAATAATAATCTGGTACCAATGGTCGTCGAAAAGACAGAACGCGGTGAGCGGGCCTTTGATATTTATTCGCGCCTGCTAAAAGATCGTATAATCTTTTTGGGCACGCCTGTTAATGATGCCGTCGCAAGCTCTATTGTAGCACAGATGTTATTTCTTGAATCAGAAGATCCTGAAAAGGATATTAATTTGTATATAAATAGCCCGGGAGGCGTGGTATCATCCGGTTTTGCTATCTATGATACTATGCAGTACGTTAAATGTGATGTTGCTACTACCTGTGTAGGGATGGCGGCATCAATGGGGGCGCTGCTGTTAGCAGGCGGGGCGGCAGGAAAACGTAATTTGTTGCCTAATTCCCGTGTTATGATCCACCAGCCGTTGG
>CAYNKF010000087.1:5569-8280 GCA_964397705.1 uncultured Balneolaceae bacterium
AACACAGTGGGAAATCGGTAGATCAGGTTATGGAAGATACCGACCGTAATAACTGGTTGTCGGCTGAGGAAGCCAAAGAGTACGGCCTGATCGATAACATTATGAAGCGTAATAAGGAAGAGTAATTTTAAGACTTCAGTTAGAGAATAATGAGCGACCAAGAAAATAACGACGACAAAACAATTCACTGTTCGTTTTGTGGACGATCAAGCCATGAAGTAAACAGCATGGTCGCCGGCCCTAACGACGTGTATATTTGTGATCGCTGTGTAGCTGACGCATCCGGAATTGTAAAAAGTGATTTGGCTTCAATGTCAGAAAAGCGGGAAAAGAACTATAAACCGCTTTTGAAACCAGCTGAAATAAAATCCCGGCTTGATGAATATGTTATCGGTCAGGAAGAAGCTAAGAAAACACTTTCGGTAGCGGTCTATAATCATTACAAGCGTATTAGTTCGGAATTAGGTGATGAATTTGACGATACCGAAGTAGAAAAAAGCAATATTATCCTACTAGGGCCTACAGGGTGTGGAAAAACGCTTTTAGCCCGCACGATGGCCAATATTATCGATGTACCATTTACTATTGCGGATGCAACAGTGCTTACCGAGGCCGGTTACGTGGGCGAAGATGTGGAAAGCATACTCTCTAGCTTATTACAAGCATCTGATTATGATGTAGAACAGGCCAAACGTGGTATTGTATACATTGATGAAGTTGATAAGGTTGCTCGCAAAAGCGATAATCCTTCTATCACGCGTGATGTTTCCGGTGAGGGAGTCCAACAGGCTTTACTTAAAATTCTAGAAGGAACAGTAGCAAATATTCCGCCCAAGGGTGGACGCAAGCACCCCGAGCAAAGTTTTATACAGGTTGATACCTCAAACATCCTGTTTATTTGCGGTGGTGCCTTCAGTGGACTCGAAGAGATTATTTCTAAGCGCTTGTCGGTAAGTTCTCTTGGATTCCATTCCGAAGAGCAGGTAACCTTCGATAAGGATGATCCCGATATTTTTACCCATGTTGAAGCACAAGATCTGCAACGTTATGGTTTAATACCAGAGTTGATTGGTCGTTTACCTGTAATTTCAGGATTGCATCAGCTGGATGAAGATGCAATGATCAAGATTTTAGTACAGCCCAAAAATGCGCTTGTCAAGCAGTATAAGAAGCTTTTCCAGATGGAAGGAGTTGAGCTTGTATTCGAAGAGGAAGCGCTCGAAACTATTGTCGAAAAGGCTCTTGAAAGAGGTACGGGTGCTCGTGGATTACGATCCATTATGGAGAAATCTATGCTGGATATAATGTACACGCTGCCATCTATGGATAATATTGAACGATGTGTAATAACACGGGAGACAGTTCTTGATAAAGCACCACCTGTTTATGAAAAGCGCAAGGCCTCTGCCTAGAAAGTAGATCATAAAATTGTATATGAAGGCATCATCGATTCGATGATGCCTTTTTTATTTTGTAAAATATATCACTATATCTTTTAAGAGATTATATTCGATCCGTATAGGTATGAGAATTCAACTTACATCCAACAGAATAAACATTGTTTTAGTGGTATTTCTTATTCTGCTTGGTATTGGTTCATTTGTTTATAATCAGTATTTGGTTAACAGGATTCTCACCCAAGAGCGCTCAGGGATAGAGTTGTGGGCAAAAGCCATAGAGTATACGGGGAATCCGACACAAGAGGAGATTAGCCAGAATTTAATCGCAGCTTCCAATTATCTTAGGACTAATGCCAGTGCTGCAGTACCCGATAGCGTGATCGAAATGATCGAGGAAGCTGAGGCCGATCGTACATCCCAGACATTTGTTACTCAAGAAATTATACTTAGTGAAGATCGTTTCCAGGTGCCACGTGTCATTGTTGATGAACGCGGGGATATCATGTTTGCCAATCATGTTGATGCACCATTAAATCAGGATTTGATCGACCGCTTTGCAGCGATTAATGAACCCATCGAAATTAAATTAGGGAATGAACAGTATTCACAAACACAGTATGTATATTATGGCGAAAGCCCTACAGTGCGTTACCTCCGGTACTTTCCCTATATACAGTTGAGTTTACTGGCGGTATTGTTGGGTATTGGCTATGTCAGCTATCGGACAATCTCAAGGTCAGAGCAGTCTAATTTGTGGGTGGGAATGACCAAAGAAGCCGCTCATCAATTGGGAACGCCATTGTCCAGCCTGTATGGATGGGTAGAGCTTCTTCGGGAGGAAAAGGAAGATGACTTTACACAGCGGATATGTAACGAGCTTGAAAATGATATCAGCAGATTACGGGATGTGGCTGAACGATTTAATAAGATTGGATCGGAGCCGGAGTTAAAAGCCCAGAAATTGAAACCCATTTTGGAGGAGGTTATTGACTACATGGAGCAGCGGCTGCCACAGTTGGAAAAAAATGTTGATGTATTACGCCATGTCGATTCCAATGTTCGTGGCAAGGTTAATCCGGATCTTTTTCAGTGGGCACTGGAAAACATGATCAAAAATGCAATGGATGCTATTAAATCCAACACCACAAAATCATATGTATCAGTTAAACTGGAGCGGATGGAGAATGAAGTAGTTATTGATATTATCGATTCCGGTGTAGGCATTGAAAAGAAGTATCACAGCGAGGTTTTTAAGCCAGGGTACAGTACAAAGAAACGCGGTTGGGGATTGGGGCTTAGCTTGACAAAACG